>NZ_JBHFLL010000058.1:0-6721 GCF_041928595.1 Microcystis sp. BLCC-F209 | reverse complement strand
CTAGGTTCTGTGTGATAAGTTTAATTGACATAGGATCGATCGATCTTTGTGTCCTTTGTGTCTTTGTGGTTCGTTCCACCCCCTCGCTCTTGAGAAATGTATCTTAGAATACATTTTACCCACCAAAGCTGGGAGAGCCGCTGCCCGCAAATTTAAATTGCTTGTTGAGATGAGGCACTCTTGCAAGAGGCAAGAATCCCCCCGATGTCGGGGGGGTTGGGGGGGCGGGGGAGATTCAGCTAATCTAAGGATAGGCGTTTAGAATGCGTCCTAGCTTATTGGGGCAGCGCCATCCCTAGGCAAACGGGCTAATTTACCGAAGAAACGCCGCAGTAATGCCCAAGCAATGCCGATAATTGCGCCAAGTCAAGAAATAAAAAATTCTCGATATTGTCTTTTAGTTCCCCCAGCTTCGATAATTAATTCTTTTTTCATTACTTTTTAGGTTCTGGGGTTTGCTGTTGGGAAGCTGCCGCAATCGCTTGATTTAAGCGAGTTAATTCTTCTTTAAATTTTGGTTCTTGGGGATAGTCTTTGACTAATTTTTCTAGGAGACTTTTCGCCCCAGAAACGTCTTGAGTTTGTAATCTTGTTCCATAAAGAACCAGCATAACTTCCAGATTGTCGGGATATTTTTGATATAACTTTTCTAAAGGTTCTCTGGCTCCGATAAAATCTTTTAACTGTAGGCGAGCTTCCGCCAGTCCTTGCAAAGCAGTGGGGTTATCCGGTTCACGTTCGAGAATTTTCTCGTAACCTTTGACCATTGCTGCTAATTTTTCGGGAGGAATAGTTGCCTCTTGCCCGGGTTGATTGCCTTGGGTAGAATTAGAATTATTATTTTTCAGTAAACCTAAAGTTGGCACCACCATTAAAGCCAGAAATACTAAACCAGAGGAAACAATTAAGACTCGTTTGAGCGTATCGTTATTTTTTTTTGGCATACTTTTTAACAATTAGAGATAAGCAATTTTGTAGGGTGCGTGTTGGCGGCGATAACCTTGGCATGAAAAACCAAAATTAGTAATCCGCACCCCACGCACCAGATAAGATTAATCAGTAGTAACTCGATGAAATTCTTGACCCCAAAGATTATAAGCCCAAATGCCCAAGCCAAAACTACCTAAGCAGAGGATGGTGATCATCAGGAAAACTTGCCACCTATTGTAACCTGCTTCCTGAAGTTCTAGACGACCGAGGATAGTAGCAGCTAATAGGATTAACACTCGACTAAATACCGCCCACTTGTGGAAGATAAAGACTACCGCCAAAGACCAGCCGAGAATTGATAATACAGCGCTAATATCGTTTTTAAACCAACTGCGGAAAAATAGCGGCATTAAGTGACTAAACAAAGTTAATCCTAGGGCAATTGAGAGGATAACCCCCACCGCTAGGGTATAGATGATGATTTCTAGCCATTCGCTAGTGAGAGTCCAATTCATTTCATCACCGCGGACAACTAACCAATCACTCCATGATAAACGCTCATGGGCGATCGACCAGCCAAACACCCCATAGACCGATGGAATCAGAAAAGTAAGTAGTATAATGCGCCAAAACATAATCAGTTATCAGTTATCAGTTATCAGTTATCAGTTATCAGTTTTGAGTATTAAGTGAGCAGTAAGTAGTCATGCAAAATTAATTTCCCAGTCGAGACAGGAGACAGGAGACAGGAGACAGGAGACGGGATCAGATTTGAGTTTTTAGTTCACTGTTTACTGATCACAGCAAAAAGCTGACGGAGTAACTGCTGACGGTTTGGATGTGTAATTAATTTTGCTTAGGTACTTATGTATTAAGCAAGCAGTATTAAATGGCAGTTTCCTACTTTCTTTTCACTGTTTACTGATTACTGATTACTGTTTACTGATCACTGAAAATGGCAGTTTCCTACTGTCTTTTCACTGTTTACTGATTACTGTTTACTGATCACTGATCACTGAAAATGGCAGTTTCCTACTTTCTTTTCACTGTTTACTGATTACTGTTTACTGATCACTGATCACTGAAAATGGCAGTTTCCTACTGTCTTTTCACTGTTTACTGATTACTGATTACTGTTTACTGATCACTGAAAAAAGTCAAGCCTGAACCCTGAAAGAGGGGAAAATTGCCCCTTTTCAGACTTCAGACCCTTGGGATTGTCCCGATCGCTTAGGACATATACTGGATGATAAAGTCGAAGTAGGGAGCTGCTTCCACGGCATCCTCTTGAGTCAAAAGAGCTAAAGCGGCCTCTTTGAGACAACGAATCGCCTCCACCATGCCGGGGACGGGAACATTAAGAGAGTTATACATCTCTTTGACCCCGATCAGGCCGGTTTGTTCGATCGGTCCTTTATCTCCGGCTAATACCCCATAGGTAACTAGACGCAGATACCAACCATAATCGCGCAAGCATTGATTATATTGACGCTGACCGTAGGCATTACCCCCCGGCGCTCTATAATCGGGACGTTTCTTGAACAGTTGTTTTTGAGCCTGATCGACGATTTTTTTCTCATTTTCAGCGAGAGTCTCGGCAATGCGAATTCTCTGCTCACCGGTTTTTAAAAATTGCCCGATACCCTGTAGTTCACCACTACTAGGATAACGAAGTTCGTCGTCGGCTTTGAGGATGACTTGGCTAACTACGCTCATAATATCAAGGTAAATTCTGATAACATTCTGTAGTTTATCTCAGGTCGGGGTCTGGAAGTCGAGTCATCTCTGCTGGTTAGGCAATTCCTAAAAATCTGTAATATTTCGTCATGAGTTTCCCCGACAGCCCGGTTAATCTCTAGAATGAATGTATTAGTGGTCAGGAGCGAGGAGATTGTCCTTGAGATCTCACCGCGCACCGATTAACTTGAACCCGATAACTGGTAATTAATATGGAATTTTTAGCACCCTTGCTGTTGATAGCCGGCATTCTGGGGTTAAATGGCTTTAAAATCGATCGAGAATACCAGCGTGGTGTTATCTTTCGCCTAGGACGTTATCAAGACACCAAAGGCCCCGGACTGTACTGGATCATTCCCCTAGTTGACCAAAAAATGCAGCTGGATATTCGCACCAAAACCGTTGATATTGCCCCGCAAGAAACTGTCACCGCCGATAATGTCACAATTAAGGTTAATGCGGTTCTCTACTATCGCATTATCGACCCTAGCAAAGCGATTAATAAAGTCGAATCCTATCCCGCGGCCGTTTATCAAGCGGCCATGACCACTTTAAGAAATGTAGTTGGTCAAAATCATCTCGATGATGTCTTGCAAAAACGAGACAAAATTAACCATGCAGTCCAACAAATTGTCGATGAAATTAGCGAACCCTGGGGCATCGATATCGAACGGGTGGAGATGAAAGATGTGGAAATTCCCACCGGTATGCAGCGGGCCATGGCCAAGGAAGCGGAAGCATTGCGAGAAAAACGCGCCCGTTTGATTAAAGCTGCCGCAGAACAGGAAGCCTCCCTAAAATTAGCGGAAGCTTCCCGATTAATCATGGAAAATCCCGCCGCTTTGGAATTACGCCGCCTACAAATGTTAACGGAAATTGGAGCGGAAAATAACACCAGTACCGTGATTATGCTCCCCTCCGATATCTTAAATCTCGCTCAAAAATTAACCGAAAAACCATCACAAAATGGCTCAATTGTCAATAGCCAAAAAGGTTAATTTTTAATAATAAAGATTGGTTGTGTTGGTCTCTTTGCTAGAACACCGATTCAGTAATAGCTCACTGAGTAAAAATACTTGGTTTAAATTGAAAAACCAAAATTAATCTGGATGTCCCAGAGCCAAGTTTATTGGCGTAAATTTTACGCCAATAAACTTCTAATTCCTTTCATGAATTAATCAATTTATTGTCAAGAGAAGTGGGAGCAAGATAGTTGACTTAAAAGGTGCTATGTTAGCTCACTTTCTCCTCGTGGTGTATCCCCATTCGAGCTAAAATATGAAGGTTATGGACAACCGCACTCCGACGCAAAAGGAAAACTTTGTACCTCACCATTAAGATAACTGCTATGGCTTAACACCATAGTTCGGAAACCCGTACCGATCGAGCCGTTGTCAGGGGTCCTTGTATTTCGGTAAATTAGCACTCGGAAGGTAAGAGTGCTAATCTGGAAAAAGCACTTACCCAAATACAAGACAAACGGAGGATATTCCATGGCTGCAGTCAGCATCAACGTAACAACTGTTAAACCCCTAGGCGATCGAGTTTTCGTCAAAGTTAGCCCCAGCGAAGAAAAAACCGCCGGTGGTATTTTCCTTCCCGATGCCGCTAAAGAAAAACCCCAAATCGGGGAAGTCGTGGCCGTCGGCCCCGGCAAACGCAACGATGACGGTAGCCGGACCCCCGTAGAAGTAGGTGTGGGTGACAAAGTTCTCTACTCCAAATATGCCGGAACCGATATCAAACTTGGTGGCGAAGAATTCGTTCTCCTCTCCGAAAAAGACATTCTCGCCGCCGTTTCCTAATCATCTACCCTTGAAAACCCCTATTTTGCACGAATAACGATACATTATGGCTAAATCTATTATCTACAACGAAGATGCCCGTCGCGCCTTAGAAAAAGGCATGGATCTTCTGGCCGAAGCGGTAGCTGTCACCCTTGGCCCCAAAGGTCGTAACGTCGTCCTCGAAAAGAAATTTGGCGCGCCCCAAATCGTCAATGATGGTATCACCATCGCTAAAGAAATCGAACTGGAAGACCATATCGAGAACACCGGTGTGGCTTTAATTCGCCAAGCCGCCTCAAAAACCAACGATGTAGCGGGTGATGGTACTACTACCGCCACCGTTCTCGCCCATGCTATCGTTAAAGAAGGTTTACGCAACGTCGCCGCCGGTGCTAACCCGATTTCTCTGAAAAAAGGTATCGATAAGGCTGCCGATTTCCTCGTCAGTCAAATCGCCAAACACGCGAAACCCGTAGAAGACTCCAAAGCGATCGCACAAGTGGGCGCTATCTCTGCCGGTAACGATGATGAAGTCGGTCAAATGATCGCCTCGGCCATGGATAAAGTCGGTAAAGAAGGCGTAATTTCCCTAGAAGAAGGGAAATCGATGACCACCGAACTAGAAATCACCGAAGGGATGCGTTTTGACAAAGGTTATATCTCTCCCTACTTTGTCACCGACACCGAGCGCATGGAATGCGTTTTTGAGGATCCCGCTATTCTGATTACCGACAAAAAAATCGGTTTAGTACAGGATTTGGTTCCCATTCTCGAACAAGTTGCCCGTCAAGGCAAACCCCTAGTAATTATCGCCGAAGACATCGAAAAAGAAGCTTTGGCAACCCTGGTGGTTAACCGTCTGCGCGGTGTTCTTAACGTCACTGCGGTGAAAGCTCCCGGATTTGGCGATCGCAGAAAAGCGATGTTAGAAGATATCGCCGTCTTAACTGGTGGTCAAGTAATCAGCGAAGATGCGGGTTTAAAACTGGAAACCACTAAAATTGACAGCTTAGGTACGGCCCGCCGTATCACCATGAACAAAGATACCACCACCATCGTCGCCGAAGGAAACGACGTGGCAGTGAAAACCCGTTGTGAGCAAATTCGCCGTCAAATCGAGGAAACCGATTCTTCCTACGATAAAGAAAAACTGCAAGAACGTCTGGCTAAATTAGCCGGCGGTGTGGCAGTGATTAAAGTCGGTGCCGCTACGGAAACGGAAATGAAAGACCGCAAATTGCGCCTAGAAGACGCAATTAACGCCACTAAAGCAGCCGTAGAAGAAGGTATCGTCCCCGGGGGTGGTACTACTTTAGCTCACCTGGCTCCCCAATTGGAAACCTGGGCTAAAGAAACCCTACACCATGAAGAATTAACCGGTGCTTTAATCGTTTCTCGCGCCATTGCTGCCCCCTTAAAACGGATCGCTGAAAATGCCGGCCAAAACGGTGCAGTTATTGCCGAACGGGTGAAAGAGAAGCCCTTTAATGTCGGTTATAATGCCGCTACCGGTGAGTTCTCCGATATGTTTGAGGCGGGTATCGTTGACCCTGCGAAAGTGACTCGTTCTGCCCTACAAAATGCCGCTTCTATCGCCGGTATGGTTTTAACTACCGAGTGTATTGTGGTGGATAAACCGGAAAAAGAAAAATCCGCTCCTCCCGCCGGCGGTGGTGACTTCGACTATTAATAATTAGTCTGTTTTTTCTGGACTCGATCACTTAAATGCGATCGAGTTTTTTTTGATGAAAAAACATCTTTTTGCATGAGTACATGAGTAGAAAACGGGTTTCTCGGAGAAACCCGTTTTCTGTGCGTTACTCAGAGGGGCGAAGCATTCGGGCAATAACCTATCGGTGAAACTGGAGATTTTCTATCCGAATGCTTCGCCCGTACTTTTTGCCGCAAACCCTACTTATGAGGAAAGGCAAAAGGGGCAATAGATAATCAGCTTTTAATAACCGTATTTAGAGGATTTATGTCGGGTTTCGTTGCCTCAACCCGACCTACGAATTTACTATACTAATTTTTCCGTGATATTTGTCAGGATAATTTCTAGGGAATCGGTAACGGGGGATTGACTCATGAATTTCCGGGAACATTCGATCGCCTAGTAATATTGTAGCTGTAGCGACTGTCTTGATTGTCAAGGGGTAACTCAAAAAACAATCAAGGAGTTGCTGTCGAACCTAAAATCTCAAGCCAGAAAAAAGCGCAGCAAAAACTAAGTCGCTCAGGTTAAACCAAAGCAAGCGCAACCCTTGATC
>NZ_JBHFLL010000057.1:0-16839 GCF_041928595.1 Microcystis sp. BLCC-F209 | reverse complement strand
TTATTCCTCCCATCGAGAGCTATTCTGAATTGTAAGTTATAACTATTATAATCTCATTTCTCTTTGTGATCAAGTTGAAGATTTTCTAGTTTTTGACTGCTATAAGTATTAATACTCATTGCATAAGTGAGATGCTCCCAATTCGATCTCGAAAAAATTTATCACTTTTTGATCACTTTCCATAAAACCCTATTGGGCGTCAATTTTAAATCAAGCTCTGAATTTAGTGAGGAATTGTCATCGGGGGATTTGTTGCTCGCCTATTACGAATTTTTTAAGAAGATTCATTTTCCTCAAGAAATTAATTTTAAGAGCGAAAATGTCAATTGGTCAAACCTTAAATTATTGTTGCCAGAACAGGAATCTTCTGTCTCAAAAAAAATATTCGATCAGATTTATAAACTTCCTATCTGTAAAGTTTTAACCCTAGATAGCTTTAAAGATAAAAGCGATGAGATCGATCAGATCAAACTCCAAGTTAAACAGCATATCTCAGCTGCTAGACTCCCGAAAAAAAATGATTCTTGTTCGGAGGTAAACCTATGGTTTGTAGAAAATGTAGAGATAATCGAGATTGTTTCATCCAGAGTAGATGAGCGAGATAATTCGGACAATAATTTTACAATTTTACAATTAATTGAAAAAAATTCCCAGAGCTTTATCGAATCGCTAACTCCTTATCTTGATCCCGATTCTAGTCAAAAATTGCATCGATATTTTCAAGATTTTCAATCTATCGATCGAGTCCTCTATTCCTACGAGTATTTAAGCGATATCGCCACAAAAAATACAATTAAACTTGCCCGTATTTCTCCTAAAGATGCGGAAATGGGATACGGAAAATACTGTTATCATATTGATCAACGGGAAGAGAAAAAGACTGAAAAATCTAAAATTTTAGGTCATCAATACCATGCCTTCGGTGGATTCTTTAAAAAATTCTACCGAACGAATGATCTCCTCTGGGGCAGACTAGACGGACTTAACCAATTAGTAGATAGTTTACTGACTCCGCAATCCTTACACAATTTTCTACTTTTCAACACTAGAATTCATCAAGATGGGCAACATCTGGATTATCTAGATAACTTGGTTCGAGAGGCTTTGCCGAAAGCAACGGAAAAAGAGAGAAATGATATTCTCCGCTACCTAAGAAACTTTCTCTGCGCTCCAGATGATTACACACAGAATCATCAAAGAGAGTTTAAACAGTTCGTTGAAAACATCGTGAGAGCGGGACAGCGAGAAATCCTGTGGCATGATTTTCCTGATGTCTTGAAAGATTTAGAACCGGGAGAAATGAAATGTATTGAGAAAAGTCTCAGAACTAGACGAGAACAAGCAGAAACTTTGCTCAAGCAGCTAACCGAACAACAACAAAAATTAATTTTTCAGGAGCGAAATCTTGCGAAAGTTCTTCAGGAAATCGAACAAGATGATATTTCGGGAGAAGCGGCAGAAAAAACGAATCTATTGCTGAATTTATTGTTCCAACAATATGAAGAGAGCAAAAATCAATTTACGATTCAGTCACGTTGGTTTTGGTTGAAAACTATTGTTTCAACCCTAGTAGAAAAGCGTAATGGGTTCGGCGCAGCCGTATTAGCGATTGCTGGTAGCGCTATCCGAGTGATGCAATTACCCCAGCCTATCCAGTGGCTGCTGATCCCTATAATTCTTATGATAATATCGATAGTATTTCCAATTCTATCGCTCGTTCACTCCCTATTAGTCTGGCTCGGATCATAGAATCTTATAGCAAATTTCTAGGCGTTGTCAAATTGAAAGATGATCCGAATCAGTTTGGAACTGAAATTACTTTGATAGCAAGGATTGCATTGCATCTTTCATATTCTGATCTGACAACGCCAATTTCTAAATTACCGACAGACATAGAGATTCTAAAATCGAAGACCAACCCGTTAAATACTCAATCGTGTCAGACGTTTTCGTGGTGGGGAGTCGGTGGTCAATATCAAATTAGGTCATACTTCATCTTGATGAGAAAGACTGTAAAAATTATCGGTAAACCCAAAAAAAAGGAAGCTAAATCATGAAAATTACTATCGATATTCCCGATGAATTGCTTCAACATTACAACTACAATAATCTTACCCGTGAAATTTTAGAGGCTTTGGTGGTGCAGGCCTACCGAGCGGAAAAAATCACCAGTGCCGAGGTCGGAAGTATTTTAGGTCTATCTTCTCGTTGGGTGGTGGATGCTTTTTTGAAAAACCATGATGCCGATTTACATTACAATGAAGTCGATCTAGAGAGCGATCGCAAAACCCTTCAGCAACTTCGCAACAAACACGATCATAGTCTTTTATGATAGTCGTTTCAATTAAATTGAAGATAGATTTCGCCTTTGATACCCCCTTGATCCTAGGGTTGATTCATAGTAGGGTTGATTCATGAATCAACCCTACTACCCTTAATAAGGGGGGCGCTGATGGTTTTTAACACCTACCTACTTAAAACTACATTCCCATAATTTCGTAACCGGAATCTACATAAATAATCTGACCGGTAATACCACTAGAAAGATCACTGGCTAAAAAAGCGGCCGTATTTCCCACTTCAATTTGTGTCACCGTGCGATGTAAAGGAGCGATTTCTTCCACATGATGGATCATATCAAGAATTCCCCCCACGGCCGAAGATGCCAAGGTGCGAATTGGACCGGCGGAAATACCATTAACTCGGATCTTTTGGCCACCTAATTCGGCGGCTAAATAGCGAACACTCATTTCTAAACCAGCTTTTGCCACCCCCATTAAATTATAGTTAGGAATTACCTTGACACCGCCGAGATAGGTAAGAGTGATAATACTTCCCCCTTCCGTCATCAAAGGTTTAGCCGATCGCGCTAGACGGGTTAGGGAAAAAGTGCTAATATCTAGGGATTTAGTGAAAGCTTCCCGAGGGATGGCGGTAAAATCGCCCGTTAAACCCTCTTTATCGGCAAAAGCGAGACAGTGAATCAAAATATCCAGTTTACCCCATTTTTCCGCCACTGTAGCGAAAGTATCTTCTACCTGTTGGTCATTTTGGACATCGCAGGGGACATAAAAAGCGGGATTAAGTTCATCGGCCAATTCTCGCACCTTTTTCTCAAAACGGCCTTTTTCGTCGGGGAGATAGGTGACACCGATATTTGCACCAGCTTGATGGAGTTGTTGGGCAATTCCCCAAGCGATCGAGCGATTATTGGCAATTCCCGTCACTAGGGCGTTTTTTCCCGTTAAATCTAACATAGTTCTCGTTTCTCTTACAAAAATCTCCCCAATAGCCGACCCCAGCGAGATTCGGTATAATAGGGATACAGATAACGGGGCAGCAATGATCACCCCTCCCCCATTGTCTGGCAAAAAGCGCCCAAAACTTTTCCCACTTTAGGCAGCGGTTGTGTTTAATAGAGGTGACACTCGTTGCATAATAAAAACAATTTTCCCCTTTTTTGGATGTGAGATGGACTTATCCCTAATACAAGATAAACCCCTAGCAGATGTGTTCCGTCGAATCGGCAGCGGCAATTTCCCCCCGGTGGTGGAATTGTTCGAGCGTGGCAAAACGATCTTTTTCCCTGGAGATCCCGCCGAAAGAGTCTATTTTTTGCTGAAAGGAGCCGTTAAGTTGTCGCGAGTCTATGAAGCGGGAGAAGAAATTACCGTGGCTCTACTGCGGGAAAATAGCGTCTTTGGTGTGCTATCCTTACTCACCGGCCAGCGATCGGATCGTTTTTATCATGCCGTGGCTTTTACTCCGGTAGAATTACTCTCGGCCCCGATCGATCAGGTAGAAAGATCCCTCCGCAATAATCCCGATTTATCAATGTTGATGCTGCAGGGGTTGTCCTCGCGGATTCTGCAAACGGAAATGATGATCGAAACCTTGGCTCACCGGGATATGGGTTCCCGTTTGGTCAGTTTTTTATTGATTCTCTGTCGTGATTTTGGGGTTCCCACCACCGATGGTATCCGGGTTGATCTAAAATTGTCTCACCAAGCGATCGCAGAGGCGATCGGTTCTACCCGCGTAACTGTCACCCGTTTATTGGGAGAGCTGCGGGATCAAGAAATGGTCTCAATTTACAAGAAGAAAATTACCGTCCATAATCCCGTCGCTCTCAGTCAACAATTTACTTAAATTCTGGATGACTAGCGCTTATATTTTGGTTTTGGCCATCGTGGTTTTAGGTGGTCTGATAGCGGCGGTTGGCGATCGCATAGGGAGCCGTATCGGTAAGAAAAGGATGCGTTTATTTAATCTGCGTCCGAAACAAACCGCAACTTTAATGACGATTGTAACGGGAATTTTTATCGCCGGTTCCACTTTAATTGTCTTGTTTGCTTCTAGTAAATCCCTGCGTCAAGGAGTTTTTGAACTGGATCGTCTTTTAAATGAACGTCGTGCCGCTATTAAGGATTTGGAAAGTCAGGTCAGAGAAACCACCGAACAAAAAAATCAGGTGGAAAAGGCGTTAAAAACGGCTAAAAGTGAACAGATAGCCGTGCAGAAACGTCTGGAGGTTCTTAATAAAAATTATCAAGCTTCTCGTCAACGTTTGCGATTAGTTTCTGGACAGTTGGAAAAGTTTCGTAAGGAAGTGGCTAATTTAAATAATGAACGAGTCATTTTAACTAATCAAAAGGCACAGTTAACCAGTCAAAGGGATCAATTGTCCCAACAAAAATCAATTCTTTCTAGTCAGATCAATCAACTACAAACCACCGTTCAAGTTAGAGATAAAGAGTTGGCTAATCAACAAAAGTTATTAACAACCAGACAAGCGCGACTTCAACAGTTGGAAACCCAACAAAAAACCCTACAGCTAGAAATTGATCGTCGGGATCAACGTATTGGAGAACTCGATAGCTCGATCATCGATAAAAATTTAGCTTTGGAACAGCGCGAGGGAAAATTAAAAGATTTAGAAACCCAAATGGCTTTTCTTAAGCGGGAAGTGGAAGTTTTAGAACAATACTATCAAACCTATCAAGAATTGCGGGAAAAACAGATCGCTATTTTCCGGGGACAGGTGTTATCTTTTGGAGCTTTTCGTATTGTTGATCCCCAAGCTATTGTCGCTGTTATCGATAAGTTATTGCGAGAAGCGAATATAAATGCTATCCGCGCCACCCAACCGAATCAGCCTAATTTTGACCAGCGTTTAGTTAAGATCACAAAAGCACAGGTAGAACAGTTAAGTCAACAATTACAGGACGGTAAAGAATATGTGGTGAGAATTCTTTCAGCAGGTAATTATGTACTAGGAGAAACCGAGATTCGTGTCTTTGCTGATGTGGTTCCCAATCAAAGAGTTTTTGAGGAGAAACAGGTAATCGCTGCCGTTTCCATCGATCCCCAAAATATGACAGAAGAAGACCTACAAAAGCGCTTAGATTTACTCTTAGCATCGGCTCAATTCCGCGCTAGAAGTGCGGGAGTTTTAGGGTCAATTCAAGTGGAAGATGGGTTATTAACTACGGTAGTTAACTTTATTGGTCAAGTCAAAAAGTCGGGTAATTCTATCGAGACACTTGAGGCAATTGCCGCTAGTAAAACTAATACTGCTGGTCCCTTAACTTTGCGTTTAGTAGCGGTAAAAAATGGTACAATTGTTTTTAGTACGTCTTCTTAAAACCTAGATTCCGCACTTCAGTTTGTAACAGAAAACGTTACCAACAAGTTGAAAGACTAACTGAATATAAATACTCAGAATTTCCTTGACCAAAACATGAGATAATGGAAAAAGTATTAATGATCGAAAAAACATAAGAAATGTCTCCTTCAGAAGAAATACAAATTTAAAATATCGACCATTTAGGAATATTGGCAGGACTAATTGATGAAATAGGAATAGTCGCAGTAATCAATGGAAAACTAGGTGTTGATAAAAGAGAAAAAATTAGTTCGGAACAAGTCTTAAAAGCCATGATTCTCAATGGCTAGGAATGGTATCACGCCCCTGGTATTTATTTAGTCAATTTTTTGAAGACAAAGCTGCATAAAAATTATTAGGAGATGAGATTAAGATTAAAAGTGAATATTTAAACGATGATAAAATTGGTAGATTCATGGAGGAAATTCATCAAATAGTGGAGATGGAAATGAATCAGATAAAGCCGTATTTGACCAGATATTAGTAGAGTTCAAGAGACAAGCAAATTTAGATATTATAATGGTAGCAGATAGGGCATTATATAGTCAAGAAAACCTGAAAATAATAGAGAATTAGAACTGGATAACCAGAGTACCATTAACTATTAAAAAGACCAAAGAATTAATTCAATCTCTATCAATAGAATCACTAAAAGACCTAGAAAACCTAGAACCGGTCGAAAAATAACTAATAGTAAAGCTACAGGAAAAAGGCTATAAAAAGAAACAATAGTTAATTATGGGGAAGTAATACTAAATCTTGTTATTAAAAACTGATTATTTATTTCCCCTTTTGCCTCTTGCAGTTCGGCTGAGGTCACGGCCGAAGTCTGTTGCCTTTTGCCTCCCCTCTATAAGTAGCCTATACTCAACGGATTTAGTATATAGCGTTTCTGATTCAGAAGAGGTACATTTCCGATCCTGAACAGCTTAATCGGCAAAGGTTTAAGTGTGCCGCACAGATGCGAGAACCGCTATAAAACAAAGATGGTTAATTGTAGAAAGTGAATCAAGAAAGAAAAGTGATTGGAAAAAACTAGAAGAAAAAATTAAAAAAGAAGAAGCAAAAGCTGAAAAGTTACTCAGGAAATTAGAAAAAGAAGAATTGTAAAATCTAGCGGTCGTTCCAGATAAATTAAATCAGATAAATAAGTTGCTTAAATTAGCCTTAATTAAGGAGGTTTAAGTTATTGAAATAGCTTCACAAGCCAACAAAAAAATATAAATTTACGGGAAAAATTGAACTTAAGAATGAAGAAATAGGCAAAAAAAGACAAGAATCAGGAAGATTTATTTTAGCAACAAAACCAAAAAAGGGAGGTTTAAGAACCCCCCTCAACAGTTAATAATTAGATGACAACCAAATTAGTAGCGGCCAGCATTGGGTTTATGAACAATAAAGCTCATGGTTTGACATTGTTTGATGTTGTCAAAAGCGATAACGCGGATGTAGCAATCAGAATACTCGGTGCGGCACTCGCGAACTTCATTAAGAACTTCTTGGGGGCCAGAAACAGAGAATAAAGGCAGTTTCCACATCGTCCAATGATAATCCGCGGGTTTGGGATCTTTTTCAAATTCCACAGCAGGAATATAACCCTGATCGATCATGTATTGAATTTGTTTAGCAATTTGTTGATCGGTGAGGGGGGGCAAGTAGGAAAGAGTTTCGTAACGCTTCTCTTTAGGTAAAGTTTTCATGGGTTTCTTGATTCCTTATGGGTTGGGTAGATCATCAACATCGAGATTTAATTCCGATGTCTCTGGTTGACTTATAGCAGTACGGGTGAGACGTTCCAAAAGTTGCCGACGATGTTCGGTATTGTCATTAATAATTCCCGTTTTTACCATCTCTGGCAAGAACTCTAAAACCTGTTCGGCTAAATGTTCTCTTACCGTCATGATCCGCAAAACTAACTCTTTATTCTCAGTCATTAACCCCGCAATATAGGCCTCGCCATCCTGAATGGAATGGCTAGAAGTATAGTGACTCAGCCAAATAGCCAAAGTCGGATTAGTTTCTGACAATTGATCGATAATCGTGCGAACCGCTTGGTAAGTTAGGTAACTTTGTAAGACTTTCGCGGTATCTTGAACAACTTTTTTCGGATACATTTTATACAGTTTTCAGTTATTGGCTAGACAGTTATCAGTGTTGAAATTCTAGCGACTGCTTGCCGATTTTGGGCAAGTCCCCGGCATTATTTTGCACCGATAACTGCTAACAACCTTCTGAAGGGCTGTATTAGAGGGTATCCATAGCCTCGAACTCGAATTTGATTTCTTTCCAGAGTTCGCAAGCGGCAGCCAGTTCAGGACTCCAACGGCAAGCTTCCCGGATAACGTCGTTACCTTCGCGGGCTAAGGAGCGTCCTTCGTTACGAGCTTGGATACAAGCTTCCAGAGCCACACGGTTAGCGGTGGCACCCGGTGCGTTACCCCAGGGGTGGCCGAGGGTTCCACCACCGAACTGTAAGCAGGAATCGTCACCGAAGATTTCCACCAGCGCCGGCATATGCCAAACGTGGATACCACCGGAAGCAACCGGCATTACCCCGGGTAAGGAGGCATAGTCTTGGGTGAAGAAAATACCACGAGCGCGATCTTCTTCTACATAGTCTTCACGCATCAGGTCAACAAAACCCATCGTGATGCCGCGTTCACCTTCGAGTTTACCGACAACGGTTCCCGAGTGCAGGTGATCACCACCGGACAGACGTAAGCACTTAGCTAAAACGCGGAAGTGGATACCATGATTTTTCTGACGGTCGATAACCGCGTGCATTGCCCGGTGAATGTGGAGCAGTAACCCTTTGTCGCGGCAGAATTTCGCCAGGGTGGTGTTAGCGGTGAAACCACCGGTGAGGTAGTCGTGCATGATGATGGGGGTTTTGATTTCGGCGGCGAATTCAGCCCGTTGCATCATCTGCTCGCAGGTAGGAGCAGTTACGTTGAGGTAATGTCCTTTAACTTCGTTGGTTTCTGCTTGGGATTTAACGATCGCCTCTTGGACGAAAAGGAAACGATCGCGCCAACGCATGAAGGGTTGAGAGTTAATATTTTCGTCGTCTTTGGTGAAGTCTAAACCACCGCGGAGACATTCATAAACGGCACGACCGTAGTTTTTAGCGGAAAGGCCGAGTTTGGGTTTGATGGTGCAACCGAGTAGGGGGCGACCGTATTTGTTTAATTTGTCCCGTTCAACGGTGATACCGTGGGGAGGACCTTGGAAGGTTTTGATTAAAGCGACGGGGAAACGGATATCTTCTAACCGGAGACCGCGTAGAGCTTTGAAACCGAAAACGTTACCAACGATCGAGGTGAGGATGTTGGTGACGGAACCTTCTTCAAATAGATCTAAAGGATAGGCAACGAAACAGAAGAACTGGTTATCTTCGTTGGGTACGGGTTCGATATCATAACAACGGCCTTTATAGCGATCGAGGTCGGTTAAGTTATCGGTCCAAACGGTGGTCCAGGTACCTGTGGAAGATTCCGCCGCTACCGCCGCACCTGCTTCTTCAGGAGGAACTCCTGGTTGGGGTGTTACCCGGAAGCAAGCTAGTAGATCGGTATCTTTGGGGGTGTAGTCGGGGGTGTAGTAGGTCAGGCGGTAGTCTTTTACGCCGGCCTGGAAACCTTTGGATTTGGCTTGCACCATTGGGATTATTCCTCCATAAACTGCATGATTAGTCGCACCTGTAAAATCTCGCCGTCAACCGACATAGATTTTTCTTAAGCTCCTGTCCCCTGCTGCTAGGAGCGAAGTTAGGGAGCAATTTTCACTAATGTTTTTTTCAACTGATCATCTTAACACGAACTTTATCCTATTCTGATCATTTTTTTTCTCTATCCCTAAAATTTTGATTGTTTTTTTTTCTCGGGGGGATTAGTTTCTTTAATCTGTCGTCATCTAACTTTGACAATCTCTACAAAAACACAAAAAAATCAACAAAAATTTACCTGATTGACACACAGAAACTTCTGCTCATCAGGCTTTGAGCGATTAAAACTACTCCTTAATTGAGGAAGATTATCAATAATTACAACCTCAAAAAATGTCGGCAATCGCTAAAGATGAATTAGATTTTTAAGCAATTATACCCAGTACCTAGAGGACAGTTAGACAGCAGTGAACTCTAGATAAATTAGGTCTAATTACTTAGTAATTATTGTTGAGATTTTTGGCTTGTGAACGATTATTTTCCCCTTCAAGAATTAAGGTTATTGTTGCCATTAAAACGATGACGTTCTGGAAATAGCGTGACCAATAACTGATTGATATAGACCTTTCCGACCACCGATGCTTGATTCGGTCGGTTAGTAGTAGATGCTGGTTCTCTGGTTTCCGCAGGACTGGCCTCGGCCACCGTTTCCTCGCCATCCCAAGGACTGGCCACGGTTTCGGCGACCACTTCCTCCATGGACGGGACTGGGGACACTTGACTGACTACGGGTTGCGGTTCCGGTAAAGGGGGTCTTTCCGGTTCCGATGGGGTCGCTGACACCTCGATGGTAATTTGACGGGAAGTATCTCCGATCAGGGAGCCAGACGGTACGAGCGACATCGCAGCCACAGAAGCATTAAAAATCGTTGTGGTTGACCCGATACAGGCATTTTCACCGATTTCACCCCGACCGACCATTAGAACACCTGTACCTAAAATTGCCCCTGCACCGATAGCAATCACACCCTGATAGGCGGTTAAAATTGTTCCCATACCCAGGCAAGCACCCGCACCGATAATTATTTGGCTATTGGGGGCTGCTCGGAGAATCACCCCCGGAGCCACGATCGCACTCTCATGAATGGTGACATCACCATTGACATAGAATTCCGAGCGGCTAATAGGTTGAACGGGGGGTAAGGACATAATTGACAGTTACTCAGTGATCAGTGATCAGTGAGCGGGGGTTAGGGGGTAGGGGTTAGTTTCCGGTATTTTTCCCGGTCTGCCAACACCTAACACCTATCTCCCTTCACCGATCGCCGAGTCCTGAAATTAAGGGCGTTGAATAATCGATTCGAGAACACGGCGTTTCGCTTGGGAGTCAATCCCGATCAGACGAACGTATTCCCCTTGATGGTCGCGCAGACAGGTTTCTAAAGCGGCCACCACATCGGATTCGCGACTGCTATCGATCGGGGTGCAGCTTTGCCAAGAACTGGTTTTAAAACGACGTTTATCCGCGTGTTCGGCCCCGATTTTGTGACCTTGGTTCAATAAAGAACGAATCTGAGCGATCGTTTCCGCCGTTAAGGTACTGGTTAAAGTGGCAGTACCGCCGCCGGAGGAGCCAGAAGCATAGCTTTTGAAACTCGGTTCAGCAACGGTGGCGGTTTTACCGTTGCCATTACTAGCCACCGAACCATCGGGACGCTGGATCACCGTTTCTAAAACCCGTTTTTTGGCTTTAGCATCGATACCGAGTAAGCGGACGTATTCGCCGCTATGCTCGCGTAAACAATCTTCCAAAGCAGTAATTACATCGGATTCGCGATTGCTTTCGATCGGGGCGCAACTCTGCCAAGAACTGGTTTTAAACCGGCGTTTATCCGCGTGTTCGGTGCCGATTTTGTAGCCTTGGGCGAGCAGGGAACGAATTTGAGCGATCGTTTCCCCACTTAAGCTACCACTGCTGCTATAACTGGCTCCGTTACTAGCGGGGGCGCTGTAGCTGCTGGCTTTGCCGCTGCCGTTACTAGCGGGGGTGCCGCCGGGGCGGTGAATAATCATTTCGACGACGCGTTTTTTCGCTTGCGGGTCGATCCCGATCAGGCGAACGTACTCATCGCTATTTTCAGTCACGATCGCTTCGATATCGCGAATGATGCCCGCTTCGCTCTTGGTTTCGATCGCAGGTCCAGTTAACCAAGAACTGGTTTTAAACCGGCGTTTATCCGCGTGTTCGGTGGCGATTTTCAGCCCTTGGGCCAGCAGGGAACGCACTTGTACAGACAGGTCGGAATGGCCGTTACCGTTGCCATGACCGCCGTGGACGGCGGTGGTGGTGCGGGCCGGTTCTCCCGGGGTGTCTTCGGGGCGTTGGATAATCATTTCCAGTATGCGCCGTTTAGCGGCGGGATCGACTCCGATCAGGCGGACGTATTCGCCTTGCAGGTCTCTCAGGGAGGCTTCTAGGGATTGGGATACCTGTTCTTCGCGGCCGCCGTCGATAAAGCCGGCACTTAACCAAGAACTGGTTTTAAAGCGGCGTTTGTCAGCGTATTCGATGCCGATCTTGTAGCCTTGGGAGAGGAGGGAGCGAACCTGCGCTCGAATGTTTGTATTTAAACTCATAGGTGTCACCGAATTTCTATATAGCGTCTCATTAGCGATGTTTATAGCGGCTGCTGGTGCAGGAGTCGCTGGGCTGTGGGCTTTGACCGCGACGCTGGGGGCGAGGTCGATATCGACAATGTGACGAGTGAAGGCTCGATCGATTTCTGTGACATCGGGTAAGCGATCAGCCTGCTGTTGGCTGGTGATCACGGAACCGGATGGCACGAATTTACCGGCGGGGATTTCCACGTCTTGAACGAGGGCGTGCATCATGACGATGCAATCGGCACCGATGCGGGCATTAAAGACGGTGGAGCGAAAACCGATAAAACAGCGATCGCCCACATAGGCTGGCCCGTGAATGAGTGCCATGTGGGTGATGCAGCTGCCCCGGCCGATCCACACCGAATATTCTCGGCCGTCATCTCCCACCACACGGCTTTTTTCTAAACCGTGGATGATTGCTCCGTCCTGAATTTTGCTGTCGTCGCCAATGTGAAATGGGGTTCCTTCATCGGCGCGGATGGAAGTCCCCGGAGCAATCACCACTCGCGCCCCGATCTCGATAGCACCACTGAGGTTAGAGAAGGTGTGGACTTTGGCACTCTCGTCTATGCGCGTTTCCTCTGGGGATTTGGTCCGCTTTTTCGGACTAGCCGCCGTTGTGCGGACGACCATAGTTAGTCTTCCTCCATACTGAATTTGGCTGGCTGGTTGTTAATTAACTGTGTTTGGGTCCTATCGATTTCTAACCGGATTGACGAAATTCGTCTCTCTTGCTGTAGAGGGTGCGATTTTCTACGGTTATAGTGTCAATAATCCCCACCACCATCGCGTCAAGGGGGCGATTGTTCTGTCCGTCTTCGATACGAGCCGCTCCTCCCCGGGACACTAGCACCCATTCATTAAGCCCCGCTCCGACAATATCACCCGCTACTTCGTATTTAGGCAAAAGTTGCCCCTGTGCGTCGATGAATTGCAAAAGCAGAAGTTTCACTCCCGTCATACTGCGCGGTTTCAGGGTGCTAACGACGGTTCCGCAAACTTTGGCAATTTGCATGGAATTTGTTTACACTAAAAGTTAGTTGCGCTCTAGATTCGTCTTAAAGGTTGTGGGTTAACACTTTCACGAAACTGTTCCACGGCTTCTGTATAACGAATGGGAAGAACGTATTCGAGGTTTTCGTGGGGACGGGCGATGATGTGGGTCGAGAGGACTTGACCACCTTTAACACGATTAGATGCCGCTTCTGTCCCCGCCGATACGGAGGCCTGTACCTCCGAAACGTCTCCTCGGACGATGACGGTGACGCGACCACTACCAATTTTTTCGTAACCTACTAGGGTTACGCGGGCGGCTTTTACCATGGCATCAGCCGCCTCGACAACGGCTGGGAAACCCAAGGTTTCCACCATGCCCACTGCAATTGACATAATATTTTTGTCTCCTAATGGTTGGCTTTCTTCGACTCTATAGATGCTGACCCCGATCAACGGTGTTTAATAGCTGCGGAATTGCTCTACTTCTTCGGTGTAGCGAATGGGCAGCACGTATTCGAGGTTTTCGTGGGGACGAGCGATGATATGGGTAGATAGCACTTGTCCTCCGTTAACCCGGTTGGCGTTTTCCACTCCGGCAGCCACAGAAGCTTGCACTTCTGAAACGTCTCCCCGGACGATGACAGTGACGCGACCACTACCGATCTTTTCGTAACCCACTAGAGTCACCCTGGCGGCCTTGACCATGGCATCGGCCGCTTCCACAACGGCGGGAAATCCTAGGGTTTCAATCATTCCTACTGCAATTGGCATTTTTTTGTTCCTCGCTTGTCAAGCCAAACTAAACTATTAATCTCGTTAGCGTTATCAATTTTGTTTCAGTCAAATTCTTTCCTTGTTACTTTTCCTGCTCTAGCTTTGGTGGCAGTCGGGATCGTGGCAAGGTGGGTAAGACCATCCTGAATTTTATCTCGATCGTGACCGTTTTCATCCACTAATTTTATTTTCTAGGGCTGGTTGGTAAAAATTTGACGAGTCAGGCAAAATTATCAACCTAAAAAAAGCATAGGAAACTATGACACCTTTGACAATATAAAACATTATGATTATTTCTCATCTTCACGTTAACGAAAGTTAATCATTCCCTCCCTTCACCCATCAGCCTCAGCAATTATCGGGAGATTTAAAGCGAAAACCCTTGCTAAGAACGGATTTTCGCTTTAACTTCTCTCTTGGCGGCTTGCTTGTCTTTGCCAGATTTATTGGCAGATAAAAGCCTATTTTTCGCTGATTTTGGCTTTTTTATAATTTTTTTATACTATATACGGCTGGGGTGGGGAGTGGGGTGAGGGGAGTGGGAATTATAAATTATGAATTATGAATTATGAATTGGGAGCATTCCACTTTTGCCATAAGCAATTGTACTTAGATGCGAAATGCTTAGATGGCAAGCCTTTTCGGTAGTTCTGGGAATTATAAATTATGAATTATGAATTATGAATTGGGAGCATTCCACTTTTGCCATAAGCAATTGTACTTAGATGCGAAATGCTTAGTGGGATGCTCCCTATGAATTGGGGAGAGAGGGGAGCCTTTTTCAGTGATCAGTAAACAGTGAAATCAAAACTCACCTCTGATCACTGGTAACTGATCACTGATGACTGATTCTAGCGATCGATCTCGCCTTCGTAGGGTTGAACACCGATCGAGGGATAATTATCGTGGTTAGGACTGAAAACTTCTAACACTGCATGGGCCAACTTTTGGAAAAAGTCGGGACTCTCGTGCAAGGATTTAAGTGCCGCTTCTAATTCAGGACGGGAGAAATCGAAGCCTTGGGAGCGAGCTATCTCTAGTAATTGCTGAGGATCTTGGGTTGAGCGCATTTTTTGACCTAATTCTTCGTTTTTGGCGGCTAAGGCGAAGAAATCGAACACTTGATTTTTAGACATATAAATACTTTTCCTTTGATGATTAAAGGTGTGGCCTCGGCGGCGTGGAGGTTAAACTGCCTAGTTATGGTTTATTTTTATCCTACCAGTCAGGAGATATCCTCAAAGCAAAAGTTTCGTTTTTATTTGCTTGTATGGCTGAGTATGCTTTTTCTGGGGAGTGGCAAGTGGGAATTATGAATTATGAATTGAGGAGTGGGGGTGTGGGGAAGTGGGGAAGTGGGGTGTGGAGTGTGGGGACAATAAATAAAAATAATCTCCTGAATCCTGACTCCTGAATCCTGACTCCTGAATCCTGCCGACCGCCGACCGCTTCTTTCAAGTCAGAGAATAAATAGCCTAAAATAGAAACCTGCACTCTTGTTTCTGTAGCCAGCATCATGAATAAATCCCCACGTCGTTACCATATCACCACCTTTGGTTGTCAGATGAATAAAGCTGACTCCGAACGCATGGCGGGTATTTTAGAAGATTTGGGGTTTCAATGGTCCGAGGATGCCAACGAAGCCGATTTAATCCTCTACAATACCTGTACAATTCGCGATAATGCCGAACAGAAAGTATATTCCTATCTCGGCAGACAGGCTAAACGCAAACAAACTCAACCCGACCTTACTCTAGTGGTCGCTGGCTGCGTGGCCCAACAGGAAGGGGAACAATTATTAAGACGAGTTCCCGAAGTGGATTTAATTATCGGTCCCCAACACGCCAACCGTTTGGGAGACTTATTACAACAAGTTTTTGACGGTTCCCAGGTGGTGGCCACCGAACCCATCCACATCATGGAAGATATCACCAAACCGCGCCGGGATAGTAATATTACCGCTTGGGTAAACGTCATCTATGGTTGTAATGAACGCTGTACCTATTGTGTGGTTCCGGGGGTGCGTGGGGTGGAACAATCTCGCACTCCTGCGGCAATTCGAGCAGAAATGGAACAATTAGGACAACAGGGTTATAAAGAAATCACCCTTTTAGGTCAAAATATCGATGCCTACGGACGGGATTTACCCGGAGTGACGGCAAGCGGCCGACATCTGCACAATTTCACCGATTTACTCTACTACATTCACGATGTGGCCGGTATTGAACGTCTCCGTTTTGCCACCAGTCACCCGCGCTATTTTACCGAACGTTTAATTAAAGCTTGTCAGGAATTACCTAAAGTTTGTGAACATTTTCATATCCCTTTTCAATCGGGGGATAATGATGTTCTCAAGGCGATGAAACGGGGCTATACTCAGGAAAAATACCGACAAATTATTGCTAATATTCGCGATTTAATGCCGGATGCTGCCATTAGTGCCGATGCGATTGTCGGATTCCCCGGAGAAACAGAGGCACAGTTCGAGAATACTTTAAAATTAGTCGATGAGATTGGTTTTGATCAATTAAATACGGCGGCCTATTCTCCCCGTCCAGGCACTCCGGCCGCTATTTGGGATGATCAATTAAGTGAGCAGGTAAAAAGCGATCGCCTACAAAGATTAAATCATTTAGTGGCCACCAAAGCCGCCGAACGTTCCCAAAGATATTTAGGCAGAATTGAGGAAATTTTAGTGGAAGACGTTAACCCTAAAGATGCTAGTCAAGTTATGGGAAGAACTGGAGGTAATCGCTTAACTTTCTTTACCGGAAATATTGAGGAATTGCGAGGCAAATTTGTTAAGGTTAAAATTACCGAAGTCCGTCCCTTTAGTTTGACGGGAGTGATCTTTTAAGTAGTGGTGCAAAATAAATTTCTTGGTTAGGAGAGGCAATAGGCAATAGGCAAAAGGTAGTTAAATATGTGTAACTAATTTGGCTCTCCCAGCTTTGGTGGGTAAAATGTATTCTAAGATACATTTCTCAAGAGCGAGGGGGTGGAACGAACCACAAAGACACAAAGGACACAAAGATCGATCGATCCTATGTCAATTAAACTTATCACACAGAACCTA
>NZ_JBHFLL010000056.1:0-2000 GCF_041928595.1 Microcystis sp. BLCC-F209 | reverse complement strand
AAGGAAAAAGACACCCTTTATGGATAGTATTAGTAGTAATAATACTGGGAACAATGCTAGGATACTCAGGTTATAGAGAGCTAGGAGAGTTTGCTAAAAATAATCGGCACAGGCTCAGTCAAGAATTTAACATAATTCCAGAAAGAGTCCCATCCTATTCAACAATTAGAAGGGTAATGATGGGAGTTGAGTGGCAGATTTTGTTAAAAATGTTTAATGAATGGGCATTAGAAGAATATGGACAAAGAGATGATATAAATTGGCTAGGGATGGATGGAAAAAGTCTCAAAAACACCCTAAAGAATCCTAATGATGAACAACAAAATTTTATTATGTTTGTCTCATTGTTTAGTCAAGAAAGTGGATTAGTATTACACCTAAAAAGAATCGAAAACAAAAAAGGGTCTGAAATCGACGAAGGGCAAGCTATAATTGAGGATTGCTCTCTCCAAAATAAAGTTTTTACTGGGGATGCTTTACACTGTCAGAAAAAAACAATCAGCTTAATAGCCAAGAGTAAAAATGATTATGTTATCACCGTTAAAGGAAATCAGAAAAATCTTTATAAGCGAATACAAGACCTGAGTAATTCCTCAAAGCCAGAAAGTTGCTTTCTCGAACAAGATAATAGTCATGGACGAAAAATATCAAGAAAAATAGAAGTTTTTAAAGTGAGGAAAAATGAAAGACAAGGGTTTGAAAATCTGCGAAGAATTGTTAAAGTAGAAAGAAGGGGTAGTCGCGGGGATAAAACTTATGAAGAAACGGCTTACTATATCAGTAGCCTAACCGAATCCGCCCAAGTATTTGCTGAAATTATTCGAGGACATTGGAAAATAGAAAATCAGTTACATTGGGTAAAAGATGTAATTTTTAAGGAAGATAAAAGCGAGATCAGTGATTTTCAAGCGGCCAGCAATTGGTCAATTCTCACAACCATAGGATTGAATCTTTTCAGAGGTTTGGGTTTTCTCTCAATAACAGAGGGACAGAGGTGGTTAGCTGAACGTTGGGAAAAACTGATAGTTTTATCGACGTAAGAAGCAGAAAAATTAGCTAAATTAACAGGATGTACTCTCAGAAAATTTGAAGAGAGATAGGCTTTTAGTGGCTTGGGAACAAGCTTTATCAATTTATTCATAATAAATTTGGCAGAGGATTAAAGATTAGTTATTGTGACTAACTCTTTTGGTTAGAAAAAGATAAACTTGAGAATCTTCGAGCAAATTTATTGACTCAAAATCAGCTATACTTAATTTAAATGAATCAACCCTACTTAAAAAGGGGGGAACCGGATTCAAAGTCCCCCTTTTTAAGGGCGATCGCAGATATTGTATATACTTTAGACGTTCATAATCTGAGATTTATTAAACTTCTGAAATCGTAGAGTGAGCAACGAATCCAGTTCTTTTTTATGTTTCAGATGGACATCATTCAGACATTCATAAATAGCTGAAGAAAAGTCAGAAAAGTTTTCATAATATTTACCATAACCCAAAGCTGGCGATCCTTCCAGCTTCTTGGCTATGGCCCGGGGTCTCGGTAGTGCCAAAGGAAATCCTGTACCAAGAGTCTCCGCTATGAATATTAACATCGAGGCTTCTGTACCCCGTCGTTAATTTTTAGCTCAACTTGCCGGGGAGAGTCCCTAATTGGCAGAATGACCCCCGAACCATAATCAGGTTATTTTGTGAATTGGTGGCTCTCCCTATGGGGTTGCTCCTGAAATAATCCCCCCACCGAGGACGATTTCCCCTTCATAAATCACGGCTGCTTGGCCCGGGGTGATACTAAATTGTGGTTGATCGAAAACCAGCTTCACTTGATTATTTTCCAGGGGAATAACATTGACGGGAACAGCCGGAGAACGATAACGTACCTGTACCTGCGCGCGGATAGGGGTGGTAGGTTCAGCAATAGAAACCCAGTTCATCCGTCCGACAAGACAAGCGGCACTAACGGCACTTTCGCGATTACCGACGATAACCCGATTCATGACG
>NZ_JBHFLL010000055.1:0-5243 GCF_041928595.1 Microcystis sp. BLCC-F209 | reverse complement strand
CCCAGCTTTGGTGGGTAAAATGTATTCTAAGATACATTTCTCAAGAGCGAGGGGGTGGAACGAACCACAAAGACACAAAGGACACAAAGATCGATCGATCCTATGTCAATTAAACTTATCACACAGAACCTAGAAGAGCCGCAGGGCTTGCGTGGATTATTTTCTGCTAAGTACCTAAGCAAAATTAATTAGGGTTTGCGGCAAAAAGCTTTTCGGTGGTGGCAGGGTGTGCTCCCCCAACCCCCCCGACATCGGGGGGGTTGGGTGTGGGGTGTGGGGTTTTATCGATTTTCAGGTGGTCAACTACCTAATTTTCAGGGAAAAAGTCCAGGGATTTTCCCCCCGATCCCCGCAATGGCTGGCACTTTTTGAGGGTAAAAAAGTCCAAAAGTCTTATCCAACAAGGTTTTTAGATTTATTCAGCAGACCCTAATTATACATATCTAACCACCTCTTGCCTCCTGCCTTTTGCCTTTTGCCTATCTTCACTAGGAAATTAATTTTGCACGACTACTTAATATATCATAACTACTCTAGAAGAGCCGACAATAATACAGTTTAAGACAGAAGTAAAGCCTCGTCAGCATGAGACACTGATGTACTATTAAACAATTGGGTGACATCTTCATAAAGATTGCCTTGATTAGCTTTCAATGCTAATACATAATCAGCGCCTTGCTCAATAATTGTAGAGGCAATTTCAGTTTGACATCCCATGGCATCAATACTTACTAAACAACCTCGAATTTCTCAAATCTTCAATAATTCAGGAATAGCAGTAATCTCATTGGATTTTTCAGCGACTTTTCGTTGACCAAGTACCAAATGATTAGTGGCTGACCAGACACTTACCATAGGAATTAAACTGCGGTTATTTCCTCGTTCTTTTGCCCCTCGTAAGGTTTTCCCGTCCACATTTAAGAGTTCTCCATTGGTCACCTGATGAACTGCTTGCATCCAACTAATAAAGCATGACTGGAGTTCTTCTGATTTTAAACGGGCAAATAATCGGATCAATGTATCATGAGAGGGAATCCCATTAGGCAGAGCTAGAAAAGTTTTTAGCCATTCATATTTGGTTATACTATAGGCAGCAACTGCTTCCCAGTTGTTCGCCCCACAAATGGTTGCACAGATATTAATCACAATAATATCTATCACAAATGCTCAATGTTGTGTAACGCTCTAGGGTCTTTTAGAGTGCCAAAGTGTTTTTCAATCAGGGCTGTTGGTGATGAACATTTGTCCGTTAACATTGTTTTGTGCGAACCTGTAAACAGATAGTTAATATTCTGTATACTAACTTGAAAAATTTAATATTTATCTCCTAATTGCTATTCCATGAGGATATCTTGTAGATTTATTGCGTATCTTCAAGAATTGTGTGCGATTGCCCTGGTCACCTAACGAGCATATATAAACGAGCATATATAATAATGAAGAGAATAAAATACTTGACGAAACTCATTAGATCGGAGAAAGGAGGTCAGTCATGGATCTGGTCCAGTTTATGGTAGTTATCATCGTGGTTGGGGTTCTATTGGGGCTCGTGAACAACTACATTCCGATGGACAGCAAGATCAAGCAAATCCTGAACATTGTGGTTGTCATCGCCCTAGTTTTGTGGATTCTTAAGGTGTTCGGATTGCTGAGTTTTCTCAAGGGAATTCGTATCGGTAGGTGAGTGATGTTCTAGACGGAAGGAAAGGTTGAATTATTATGGATCTGATGTCCATCACACTGGTGGTGCGCTGGCTAATAGGCTGGGGATTGATGTGGCGGTTGCCGCGACTTCCAGACCTTTCAGTCGTCGGTTCGCCTAAAGTCTCGGTCTTGATTCCGGCGAGGAATGAAGAGAGTACCCTCCCTAATTTGCTAACAGCCTTAAAGCAGCAAACATTCAAGCCCTACGAAATCATTGTCATCGATGACCAGTCCGCCGATGCTACCCCACAGATCGCCGAACAGGCCGGGGTGAAAGTAGTGCAGACTAGCCCTTTGCCCACAGGTTGGACAGGGAAAAACTGGGCACTCAAAACCGGATATGCAGCCTCATCTGGCGATATTCTCGTCTTTCTCGATGCCGACACTGAGCCAGGGGAGGAGCTGCTCCGCAGGCTGGTGGCAACTGTTCAACACTTAGGTGGTCTGGTCTCAGTTCAGCCCTATCACCGCACTGAACGCCCCTACGAACTGTTAGCGGTTCTGTTCAATCTCGTCGGCTTGATGGCTGTCAAACTGGGAGCAAGAGGTGGTGTGGCTTTTGGACCGGCTATGGCTACCAGCAAGGATGACTATGAGCGGGTCGGCGGCCACGACGCTGTGGCAGGATATGTTGTAGAAGACTGGTTCATGGCTCATATTTATGAGAGTGCGGGACTGCCAGTGAGTGCATACATTGGTCATGGCCAACTGGACTATCGGATGTACCCCGGCGGGCTGCGGGACTTGGTTGTTGGTTTCGACAAAAACTTTGCAACGGCAGCAGGGGAAGTCTCTTGGCTGCGGATGCTGGCGGTTGTGTTCTGGCTTTCAGGGTTGTTCTGGGCGGCTTGGTGTCTGCCCGCATCCCTATTCGGCTGGCCGATTGTCGGGAATTCATCCTTACTATATAACGTACTGCTTTATCTTGCCTTCGCCATACAGTTAGCCATAATTGTATGGCCAGTGGGTTCATTCGGAGCAATCGTCTTTTTCTTCCCCATTCCGGTTGCCTTCTTCATTGCAGTGTTCCTGCTGGCAATTCTGAATCTCGAACGTGGTCAAATCGAATGGAAAGGACGAAGGATAAGTACCCGATGGCAAGGTGAATGAATGAGATTATCTATACTACAGTTACCGGATGGGGTAATCGTCGGGCTTTGTGTGGTCGGTTGGACAGCCTGGTCACTTTTGATCGGTTTTGTCGGTCATCGACTTCCCCTGAAATTCCTAGAAACGGACACCTGCCTGACCCGGCCACGACCCTGGGGGGAAGATAGACAATGGTACAATCGGGTACTGCGGATCAAGCGATGGAAGGATCGGTTGCCAGAAGCAGGGGATTTCTTCCCGGGAGGTTTTCGCAAAACATCCGTTGGCGGTGGGGACTGTGCCGTAATGTCCCGTTTTTTGGCTGAAACCCGTCGCGCGGAATACGTTCACATCGCCATCTGGCTGTTTTGGTTAGTGACGATGCTCTGGACTCCTGGCTGGGGTGTGCTGGTAAACCTCGCCGTGGGAACAGCCTTCAACCTGCCTTGTTTATGGGTGCAGCGTTACAATCGGCTTCGGCTCCAGCATCTGCTCGTATTGAAAGGACAGGGAAAAACGATATGCTAAAGTATGAACTTGGCTGTGAATTAACCTACAGCATTGAGCAAGCAAGCACTCTAATTCTTAATGTTGCTATTGTCAGCAACAACCATCAGATTATTGTTCAGGAAGACCTCCATTCTAACTCTCAACGGTCGATTGAGGAATACATCACTTCTGTCAGTGGAAATCGATACTTTCGACTCAATGCCCCTCCTGGCAATTTGCAAATTTCCTATCGAGCAACCGTTGGCTTATCTCCTTATTATTCAGACCCCAGTACGATTTTTGAAGTAAAGCCAGCCGATTTACCCCTCGATATCTTGTACTATCTTTATCCGAGTCGTTACTGTCAGTCAGATCGATTATTGCGCTTTGTCGCGGCTGAATTTGGCCATTTAGTCCCTGGTTATTCCAGGGTGACAGCTATCTGTAACTGGATTTATGACAATGTTTTGTATCTCTCTGGTAGCAGTGATTCTTTAACTTCTGCTTGCGATACAGCGATAGAAAGGGTAGGCGTTTGTCGTGATTTTGCCCATTTAGGCATTGCTTTTTGTCGAGCTTTGAACATTCCGGCACGCTTTGTTTCCGGCTACGCCTATGGTTTAAATCCCCCCGATTTTCATGCCTGGTTTGAGGCTTATCTAGGGGATCGCTGGTATCTTTTCGATCCTACCCGCCTTGTGCCTCAGAGCGGGCTAATTCGCGTTGGCACAGGACGAGATGCCGCCGATGTTTCTTTTGCCACTATTTTTGGTCCGGTACAAATGAATCAGATGAGGCTTTTTATGGACTACTTACCCGATGCCAAGCCGATTTCCGAGAATATTTTGATACCGACAACAGATGCGATCGCCATCTCTTGAGCGTACCCCAGTCAGGTATTCTATTATCGAAAATTTGGGTTGAAAACCCCGTCCTTTGAGGACGGCTTTAAGCTACAATGGAAAAAGCGATAACCAAGCTAAAAACTAAACCCTGACCACAGATAGTAGGGGGTTTCGTTCAGAAAAGAATTGAAATTCGGCCTTGAACGAGTAAAACTTTCTAGGAAATAAGGTTGAACATGAGATTTTTTCGACTTGTTCAAAGTGGCCGTCCGGCATTCGGACACTCAAAACGGACGGGTCGAAAGTGTCAGACTTAAGCAATTAAGCGTTTTTCGCTATCTGCGTCAACCCCATTGACGCGACCATCCAAAAAAAGTGGCGTGGTGAGGATGTCAATAACATTGTCTTTGAAAAACCCATTTTAGGAGTTGCCCATGTCATCCTCATCCCTACCCATTAAACTGGCTGTACTGGTTGTCATCATTGGTGAAACCGTCTTGCAAGACCGCATGATCAAGCTGCTGCAAGAGTTAGGCGTAACTGGCTATACCCTCTCGCAAGCCCAGGGCGCAGGTCGCCACGGCAACCGCCAGGGAGATATGGTCGGTTATAACACCAATATTGAGATCAAAACCGTTGTCTCGCAGGAAGTCTCGGAGGCGATCTTCTCTGGTCTCGTCGAGTATCAAGCTAATCATGCCTTAATCGCTTTCCGACAAAATGTCGAAGCGTTGACTGGGTTTGAGATAATTTGATTCGTCACTAACCCCGCCCTAAAAGGGACGGGGCTTGCCTAGACCAATTTAGGCGACGCAAGTAGAGACTACCGATCGAGACACAATCTGGCCCAGACTTCCGAATACTTCCCTAGTTCGGATTACCTCTAAGCTCTATTGGTAAAGCGTTGTTAGACAAGACATCTGGATTGTGTTGCGGTAAGGGACTTTAACTTTACTCTTAAGGATTATCTCCATAGCAAGAGTTCCTGTTATCTCAAAAGACGGAAAACCGTTGATGCCCACTAAACCCAGTCGGGCCAGGCGGTGGATTAAAGAAGGAAAAGCTATCGGTAAATTCAACGACTTAGATATTTTCTATGTCCAGCTAACCGATGAA
>NZ_JBHFLL010000054.1:0-4496 GCF_041928595.1 Microcystis sp. BLCC-F209 | reverse complement strand
TAGCACTTAACGCTCTTAACCAGGAATCCACTTACCGACGTAGTCTGGCACAAAAAAGTAAACGGGCGGCCATGGATAATAACTATATGATGGCTGTGCTGAAAGCCTTTTGTCAAGCCTAATTGAGATGCTCTTACCCTGCTAGGCAATGATGTTTATGCGTCAGGAGAAAGTGGAGATCAATTCATTTTTTCTGGTAATTTTGGCAAAGATGGCATTGCGGACACTAAAAAAGGTGTTGCTATCAAGATTGGGAACATTGACCTATCTACCGTTGAATGGACAGGCATATCATTCTTTGGAGTAGGTAGATTTAAAAACGCTAGTAAGACACTGATGCTCGATACGGATGGGGTATCGGGTCTAATTACGGATTCATCTGGTAATGAATTATTACTCGGTAACGCCTTTGCCAATGGGGTTTTTAATATTGTTTAATATTTAGCAATTAGCCAGTTGTACGCAACCATCCTGTCCAAGATACTTGTCGGGTTGCCGACCGGGACAATAGCTCGATGCCAGGATTATTCTTTCCTACCCCTCAATCTCACAAGATTGGGGGGTTTGGTTTTATCTAAGCTATGCTCTGAATTAACACAAAAGGTTGCACGATTAGTGTATTAAAAAGGTTATCGGGATGGGAATTCCAATCGCTTAACTGCTCTTGTGTCGGTTTTTCCAGTAGTTTTTCCCCGATCCAATTCTGCACTTGAGCAACCTGATCACCGGCGATCGCTTCTGCCACTTCGATTAAATTGAGGGAATCGGAAACTAGGATCAGCGCATCCCTTTGAGCATGGGGGATCAAGTCACTCCACTCCACTTCGGCTAATTCCTCTAATAACTGCTCGTGAATATTACCCATACTGTCAATCCTTGCGAAAAAGCTCGCTCAATAACGAATTAGCTCCTCTTTCTAGCATACAGGCAAAGGGAGAGCCGATTTCCCCATTTATAGTAATGTTAAGCTAAAATATAACGAATGTTCGATATTAAACTTATGCCTAAGATAGTAGATGTAGAACAATACCGAAAAGAACTCCTCTTAAAAAGTGCCGAACTCTTTGCCGAGAAAGGCTATGCTAACATGACGACGAGAGAATTAGCGCAAGGATTGGGAGTGTCCACGGGAACGCTGTACCACTACTTTCCCAGTAAAGCGGCACTTTTCGAGCAATTAGTCGAGGAGATGTGCCGGCAGGATGTTTTATTAGCTAAAGCCGAGATTGATCGAGGAAAAACCCTGATAGAAAAGCTAAAAATTCTCGGCAAATTTATGACTAATCGCGAGGATTACTGCATCAAACAATTATTCTTATGGATTGATTATTCTCAATATCAAGGACGAGAAGAACTGAGTCGTAGTCAACTTTTTGAGCGCGTTGATCGCCGCTATCATCAGGCAGTAATCGAGATTTTAGGTATTAGCGATCCGAGTGTAGCTTGGTTAGTTGTCAGCGTTATTAATGGACTGATATTAGAGCGCCTGTGGTGCAATGAACAGATTGTGATCGATGAACAAATGGAATTATTAGGTAAAATTCTTACTACTTATTTGCAGAAAAACTGTTAATCCCCGAAAATCACTTATTAACTAAAAAAGTATGAAAGGTAAAACTTTTGTGAAACCCAATCAAAAGTTAATGATCGGGTTAATAGTATTAGGCACAGGATTATTAGGAATAACCACCTTGTATAGTCTTTCCCAAGTCGCCCCCAAACCCGAAACCAAAACCCCTGTAGTTGCGTCACCCACACCGCAAAAAATCACCGCTTTAGGCAGAATTGAACCGAGGACAGAAATTATCAGCATATCTGCCCCGATGTTGCTTGATTCCGATCGAGTCAAGCAATTATTAGTCGATGAAGGAGATAGCGTCAAAACGGGACAAATAATCGCCATTCTCGAAAGTCGGGAAAGATTAGAGGATAACCTGCGACAGGCACAAGAACAGGTGAAAGTAGCCACAGCCAAACTAGAACAGGTGAAAGCTGGGGCAAAAGTCGGCGAAATCGATGCTAATGCCGCTAACGTGCGAAAAATCGAAGCACAATGGGTAGGGGATCAAGCAACCCAAAGGACAACTATTCAAAGATTAACAGCGCAATTAGAAGGGGATATAGCCGCCCAAAAAGCGACAATTGGCAAATTAGAAGCAGAATATCGCAATGCCAAAGCTGAATTTGATCGCTACGAAAAACTCTATCAAGAAGGGGCAATTTCCGCCTCTAGTTTTGATAGTAAAAGACTGAATTTAGAAACCAGTAATCAACAACTAACAGAAGCAAAAGTTACCCTAGAGAGAATTGAACGCACTGGTAAACAACAGATACAAGAAGCCAAGACTACCCTAACCCGGATTGAATCCACTGGTCAACAGCAGATCAAAGAGGCCAGATCCACTTTAAATCAAGTCTCGGAAGTGCGGGGAGTCGATGTGCAGGCAGCCCAAGCGGAGGTAAATGCTGCCCTAGTTGCCGTTAAAAAAGCCCAAACCGAGTTAAATCAGGCCTATATTCGATCGCCAATTACCGGCAAAGTGATTAAAGTCAATACCCGTATCGGGGAACAAATCAGCGATCAAGGAATTGTTGACCTCGCTGAAACCGAGCGCATGGAAGTAATTGCCGAAATCTATCAAAGCGATATCGGCAAAATTCGCGAGGGACAAACTGCCACGATTACCGGATCGGCGTTTAAGGGCGAAGTTAGGGGAAAAGTGCGCTTAATTGCTTTAAAAGTTGACCAACAAAATATCTTCAGCAATCAACCGGGGGAAAACTTTGATCGCAAAGTTATCTCTGTCCGTATTGCCTTAGATCGCAAAAACAGTCAAAAAGTGGCAGGTTTAACCAATTCCCAAGTAACTGTAACTATCAATGAGTAGGTTTTAGGGGAAGTGGGGAAGTGGGGAATTTTAACTAAAACCCCAACACCCCAACACCCCAACACCCCAACACCCAACACCCCATGAAACTAACCCATCTATTCAAAAAAACGCCCCTATCTTGGTTACAGGTGACGCGAGAGAAAACCCGTTTGATTGTAGCTATTGCCGGGATTGCTTTTGCTGACTTCCTAATTTTTACACAGTTGGGGTTTCGGGATGCCTTATTTGATGCTTCCGTTAAACCCCATTATGTCCTCGATGCGGATTTAGTCCTGATTAATCCCCAATTTGATACCCTCTTTGCCGTGAAAAGTTTCTCACGCGATCGCTTGTACCAAGCTAAAAGAGTCGAGGGCATTCAATCTTTAGCCTCAGTTTATATTGCTTCTGCCCAGTGGCGCAATCCCGAAACTTCCCTAGAAAGAACTACTTTAGTCTTTGGTTTTGATCCCAGTCAACGGGTTTTTACTCTCCCAGAAGTCAATCAAAAATCCAGTGATCTAAAGATGTTAAATCGCGTGTTGTACGATCAAGCAGGAAGACCAGAATTCGGTCTAATTGCCGATTTACTCCAGAAAAACCCCGATTTGACAGTTCAGTTAAATAAAAAAGAGGTACAGGTAGCGGGAATTTTTACCCTTGGTGCCTCCTTTGCTGCCGATAGTAACGTCATTACCAGTGATTCTACCTTTTTAAGGCTCTTTCCCGAACGTCAACCCCACGAAATCGATATAGGACTGATTAAACTGCAACCGGGGGCAAATATCGAGGCAGTAAAAGACAATTTACAGGCACTTTTCCCTAAAAATGAAGTAATAGTCCTTACTTTAGAAGAATTTGCTGAAAGGGAAAAAACCTATTGGGCAAATGGTACAGCCATTGGTTTTATCTTTGGGTTAGGTACAGTAGTCGGTTTTATCGTCGGTATCGTCATTGTCTATCAAATTCTCTATTCCGATGTCACCGATCACTTACCCGAATACGCTACCCTAAAAGCTATGGGTTACGGTGATTGGTATTTAGTCGGGGTTTTGATGCAAGAGGCTTTATTACTAGCGGTTTTGGGGTATATACCGGGGTTTATCGTCTCTCTCGGTGTTTATAATCTCGCTTCCTCCGCTACACTTTTACCCATAGTGATGACTACCGCTAGGGCGATCGAAGTTTTAATCCTAACAATTATTATGTGTATTGCCTCTGGAATTGTCGCCATGGGCAAATTAAGGACAGCAGATCCAGCCGATATTTTTTAAGCTATCAAGGGTGAAATAATGCTGATTTTTCAAAAAGAGCGAGAATTAGGGGATTTTAGCCCGAATGAACCCGTAATTGCCATTAAAGGCTTAAATCACTATTTTGGCACGGGGGAATTAAATCTCTTGCCAGATAAGGATTTAGTCGATTTATGACACCCTACCGAACCATACCAAGTAACGAAGAACCGATAAAATTCTCTTATTTAAATAGGGTCTGCTGAAAAAGTCATTGAAAAGTACAGGTCTCTTAATCAATGATTTCACTTAGCTACAAGCATAAGCTTTAGTTGTTGATTAATTTTTAAGTTATAACTTATCCTAATCATTGACCGAGAAAAAGTGCTGTTTT
>NZ_JBHFLL010000053.1:0-18183 GCF_041928595.1 Microcystis sp. BLCC-F209 | reverse complement strand
GGCTCTCCCAGCTTTGGTGGGTAAAATGTATTCTAAGATACATTTCTCAAGAGCGAGGGGGTGGAACGAACCACAAAGACACAAAGGACACAAAGATCGATCGATCCTATGTCAATTAAACTTATCACACAGAACCTAGAAGAGCATCGTGCCGAGTTTAAGATGGATTAGGGTTCACTGCCACGATTGCGCCAGACTTGCCAACCGACGTAACCGAGGAGGAGAGTCGCGCCAAAGGCAAAACCCCAACCACTGGGAACATTGGAGAAACCGAGGGCTAAACTGCCCACCCAGAGAGTTAGGGCGTAGATAAATAATACTGTCAGACGGTGAGAGATACCCGCTTTCAGTAAACGATGGTGTAAATGACGTTTATCAGCCACAAAAGGGGATTTTCCGCGTTTGAGACGGGAAATAATCACCGTGGACATATCGAGGAGAGGAACTGCGAGGATGAGATAGGGTAATAGGACGGCGGTAACGGCAACAGTAGTCACAGCAGTAGTTTTCGCCAATCCAATCACCGCCACACCCGCCAGGGTAAAACCCATAAAATAGGCCCCACCATCCCCCATAAAAATTTGGGCGGGGTTAAAATTGTAACGCAGAAAACCCAAGGCCCCACCCGCTAAAGCGGCGGCGATAATAGCGGCGGCCGGTTGTCCCATCACCAAAGTTACAATCAAAATCACGACGGCAGATATACCCGAAACCCCCGCCGCTAATCCATCTAAACCGTCAATCCAATTAATCGCATTAGCCATCCCCACTAACCAGAGGAGAGTAACTGGTAAACTTAGCCAATGAATTTGTAATAAATCGCCGAAGGGAATAGAGAGGAAATCGATCCTAACGCCAGCTTGCCAAGCTAGAAAAGCGACGCTAAACTGCATTACCAGACGATTGAGGGGCGAAAGATTAAAAAGATCATCCGCTAGACCGATGAGGAAAAAGCCGAAACCGCCTAGGGTTACGCCCCACACTTCCCATTCTCGATCGCTTTTTAAACCAGCAAACCCTCCCAACCACCAAACGATCAGGAGGGCCGTTAAAGCGCCGACAAAAATCGAAACTCCCCCCAGTCGAACCATAGGCTTTTCATGGACCTTCCTTTCGTTGGGTTTATCGACGTAACCGCTTTTCAGTCCGACGGTTCTGACGAGGGGGGTACTCCAAAGTACCACGGTATGGGCGATCAGAAAAGCAATTAGATAGTATAAATCTCCGGACATGGGAATTGGGGGGCGATTTAATTCACAATTGGCAACTGACAGGCAATCGCCAATTATGAACTTTTATTATCTCTCTTTTTAGGCCAAGGCGGGGACGGAAATATGGAGATGGGGATAGAGGGGGAAGCTTTCACAGAGTTTGGCTACCCGTTGACGGCAAGCAGTTCTCAGGACTTCATCACCTGGATTAAGGAGAATATCGGCGATAATGTTGCCAATCTCGATAAATTCCGTTTCTCCTAGTCCTCTGGTGGTCATAGCCGGGGAACCCAAGCGCAGACCACTGGTGACAAAGGGAGACTCGGGATCGAAGGGAACAGTGTTTTTATTAGCGGTAATATTAATGGTACTCACCAGGCGATCGGCTTCTTTCCCGGTCATGCCCACGGATCTTAAATCGAGTAACATCAAGTGATTATCCGTACCATCGGTGACAATTTTAATCCCTCTAGCTTTCAACTGACTGGCTAAAGCTTGGGCATTAGCGATTACTTGGCCCGAATAGATTTTAAACTCCGGTTTCAGGGCCTCCCCAAAAGCCACAGCTTTCGCCGCAATCACGTGTTCTAGGGGTCCGCCTTGGGTACCGGGGAAGACGGATTTATCGAATTTTTTGCCTAATTCCTCGTCTTTGGTCATAATTAACCCCCCCCTAGGACCGCGCAGGGTTTTGTGAGTGGTGGTAGTGACCACATCACAGTGGGGTAGAGGGTTAGGATGATGACCGGTGGCCACTAAACCGGCAATATGAGCGATATCTGCCATCAGATAGGCCCCCACTTCGTCGGCGATGGTGCGGAATTTCTCGAAATCAATCCGGCGCGAGTAGGCAGAATAACCACAGATAATTAGTTTTGGTTTTTCTTTGCGGGCGATGTCAAGGATGAGATCGTAGTCCAGGAGTTCGCTTTCGGGACTTACTCCGTACTGTACCACTCGGAACCATTTCCCGGAAACGTTAACGGGGGAACCGTGGGTAAGATGACCACCGTGGGAGAGATCCATGCCCATAATCGTATCGCCTGGCTGCAAGAGGGTCAGGAAAACGGCGAAATTAGCTTGGGCCCCGGAGTGGGGTTGTACGTTGGCGTGGTTTGCCCCAAATAGTCGTTTAACCCGATCAATCGCTAATTGTTCCGCTTCGTCAACGTATTCGCAACCGCCATAGTAGCGTTTTTTGGGCAGTCCTTCTGCGTATTTGTTGGTTAAAACCGAACCCTGGGCGGCCATGACGGCAGCCGAGGTAAAGTTTTCACTAGCGATTAATTCTAGGTGATCTCTTTGACGTTGCAGTTCTTTTTGCAGAATCCCTGCGATCGCTGGATCCGTCAGGGATAGTATATCTAGGTTGGTATCAGTCACGGTTACTCGATCCTTTTTTTGACAATTTACCTGTAATCATTGGGTCACTGCTTCCATTTTGGCACAATCTCTAATCTTCCGACACACCGGTGAGCTTAATTGCTTCTCTTCGGGGTCGCTCATCAATTGTCAACCGTTAGCAGTAAAATCTTCATTTTTAGTTAATAGATAATAGTAATATTAACCAGTAGAATCCTTCCCGGTGGGGATTGAGTAATAAAATCGGAAGTAATACTAAATCTGGTTATTAAAGACTGATTATTTATTCCCCTTTTTGCATGAGTGCATGAGTAGAAAACGGGTTTCTCCGAGAAACCCGTTTTCTGTGCGTTACTCAAATGCCCAATTTTAGCTGTGATTTTCCCTTGAAAAATAACAACTTAGTAGAAATTATACAAAAAGTTTACAAATCCCAAAAATAGGGTGGATTACCTTCAAGATAACCACCCGAAAACTACCATTAATTATCTGTAATCAACCGGTATTTCTCATCCCTGCGGCAATACCATTAATCGTCATTAAAGCACCCCTTAATAACTCCTCTTTAGAATAGCGGAAATGAATCACACCGGATTGAGCTTGACTATTGTATTGACGTAAACGCTTCAGGAGAGACACCTGTAGGAAACCGAGGGGAACGATCGAACCGTTGCGTAACTGCACCGAGCGCTGTAAACTCGGATCATTATCTAATAAATGTTTCTCGCCAGTGATCTGGAGAACAATCTCGCTAGTGCGATTATATTCCTCTTTAATCCTTTCAAACAGACGTTCAAAACGTTCTCGATCTTCCTGTTTAGAAAGTTCACTGACGTAGTGATAGGCCATCTGTAGATCCACCTTTGATAGAGTCATTTCTGCCTTAGAAATCACCATCTGGAAGAAAGGCCACTTGTGATAAAAATGGCGTAACAATTCCAAATTTCGGTTAGGAGAATCATCGAGAAACATCTGTAAAGCTGTCCCTAAACCATACCAAGCCGGTAAAAGAAAACGGGTTTGGGTCCAACTAAATACCCAGGGAATTGCCCGCAGGGTACTTAAATCCTGTTGACCACTTTTCCGGCGGGCCGGTCGGGAACTAATCTGTAAAAGACTAATTTCAGGAATGGGAGTTACGGACAGAAAGAAGTCTAAAAAGTCCGGTTCTTCATAAATCAAACTGCGATAGGTTTGCCGTGAACAGGTGGCCAAGTCCTCCATGATGCGATTCCAGGGTTCGAGATCATCAAAACCACTGCCCAGTAAACTTGCCTGTATGACTGCCGTTACGGCCGTTTCGAGGTTATACAAGGCCAATTCCGGTAAGGAGTATTTCGAGGCTAAAACCTCGCCCTGTTCCGTGATTTTAATGCGACCGTTAATAGTTCCCCGGGGTTGGGCGAGGATAGCGGCGTAGGCCGGTCCACCACCGCGACCGACGGAACCGCCCCGGCCATGAAAAAGACGTAGATCCACGCCGTATTGTTTAGCGGTTTTCTGTAAAGCCTTCTGGGCCTTATGAATTTCCCAATTACTGCTTAAAAAGCCGGAATCCTTGTTACTATCGGAGTAACCCACCATAATCTCCTGTAAATTACTCGGTTCGAGGATGGCCGGTTCCGGGGTCACTTCCTCCCCGTTTAAAGCCGCTAAATGGTCGTAACCGCCGGCTAGGGCTGCCCGATAGAGGGGCAATTCAAACAAAGTCTGCATGATGCCGGGGGCGTGTTTGAGGTCATCGACGGTTTCAAAGAGGGGAACGATGCGGAGGGAACTGCGGCTAGTGGCGGGGTCGTATAAACCGGCTTCTTGGGCTAATAACAGCACTTCTAGCACATCGCTGGCCTCGTTGGTCATGCTGATAATGTAGGTTTGGCAGATTTCCAGACCAAATTCCCCTTGCAGACTTCTTAAAACTCGCAGGGTTTCAATGGTTTCGCAGGTTCTTTCCGAGAAGGGCATTTCCCGGGGAATTAGGGGCCGACGGGTTTTTAATTCCTCCACTAACCAGGCGATTTTTTCTGATTCGGTTAATTTGCCATAGGGTTTCGGTAAAACTCCGAGATAGGCGGCGATTTCTTCGATACATTCGGCATGACGGGTGGATTCTTGCCGAAAATCTAACTGAGTCAGGACAAAGCCAAAAATCTCTACTTGGGCGATCAGTTGCTCGAGTTCTTGACAGGAAAGACCAGTTTGCAAGAGACTGCGCTGTAATAGCTTTAATTCGGCTAAAAACTCGGAACCGGAGCGATAGATGTTGGTTTCGTTGAGTTTAGTTAATAATTGTCGTTCTTCCGGGTCATTGAGGCGGTTATTGCGATCGCAGGTATTTTCCAGACGTTTTTGAATAAAGGCCAATTTCAGGCGATAGGGTTCCTGACGGTAGCGGATGGCCAACTGGCTATAGATTTCGGGCATTTGCTGTTTATCTCTGTCTAGAGAGTCCAGCAACTCCGGCAAGACGTGACACCAGTGCAGGGAGGCGCTTAAAATACTGGTCAGGTCGTGAATAGCATCGAGATATTTTTTAATAACCAGATTGCGCTGATAACAGCAGGTTTTCCAGGTGACTTCGGGGGTAACGGAGGGATTGCCATCCCGATCCCCTCCCACCCAAGAACCGAAGCGACAGAAGTTATTTTTCGGCGCTTGTAAACGGGGAAAGGAGGATTGTAGGCTTTGCTGCAGACGTAGGGTTAACTGGGGTAGGGAATCGAAGAGAACTTCATCGAAGTAGTGCAGGGCATAATCCACCTCATCGACGACGGTGGGTTTAAATTGATGTAGTTCATCTGTTCGCCACCAAAAACGAATTTCTTCTTTTAACTGTTTGGTGACTGTTTGTGCTTCTCTGGAGTTAGTTAACCCCATGCTGCGAAAGATTTCTTCTGCTTGGTCGAGTTTTTCGAGAATGCCCGAGATGCGGCGCTGTTTAATGCGAATGGTATGACGGACAATTTCCGTCGGGTGGGCCGTAAAAACCAGACGAATATCTAACTGATCGAGAAGACGCTGGATTTCTTGGGGGGGGACGTTAACCTGTTTGAGATAGGGAAATAACCAGTGAAATAGTCCCGATTTTGGGCTGGAATTATCGGACCCGTTCAGGGTTTTTTCTAGCCAATCAGCCCCCACAATGGTGGCTAAAATGCTTTTTTGCGTTGGGTCTGTCTTGGGACTTTCGTTTTCTTCCCCGATCACCGTCCGTCGCAGTAGTTGCTGATCCCTTTGTTCGTAGTGTTGTTCGATGATATTGATTAACTGGAAATAGAGGGCAAAAGCGCGGGTGACTTTGATCGCTTCCCCTAGTTCCAAGTCTTCAATCATTTTGGCGATCGTTGCTTCCGCACTATCATCGGTCACTTGTCCTTCCTCAGAACAGAGATGGCGCAGTAATTCCAGTAAATCGACTAATTCTTGACCACATTCGGAGACCAAGACTTCTTTCCATAAATCTTCGGTTAATTTCAGTCTTTGCTGCAGAAACAGGTTGGAAGTGGTGAAAATATCCTGTTCGGTTTCGGTCGAGGGGACAAGGACGCTCATAATTTCAGTAAAAAGTGAAAAGGATTTAGGAGTTAGGAGTTAGGAGTGGGGTGGGGTGTTGGGTGTTGGGGTAGTGGGGCAGTGGGTAATTTAGCTGAAATTTCCCTATCTCCCTAAATCCCTATCTCCCTAAATCCCTATCCCCTGTTCCCTGATATATCGGGATGTACTTTGTTGAAATGATTAGTTCTTAGGGTTTGTCAAAAATGAGATTTTATCCCAAAGAATCACATTTTTTGCAATTTTTAACAAAAATTTCACTATCCTAGCCTCTTTTCAGGAGCAAAAGGACTTTTTTCTTGGTAACTCTTTCCAGAAAAGATCATCGGTCACTGTTTGCCGGTAACTGATCGGCAATATTGAGAAGGGGTAAGCGATCGCCGCGAAACACTTCCTCACTTTCCTGGCCCAATTCAATTAACCAATGATTGAGGGAACGCAGGGCTAGATAGGAGAGAAGGAAGGGACTAACCGCTAGACTAAGACAAAGCTCGATCGGTGTAGTTTTCATGGCAATTTCTCGGTTAAAGGACGGCGTTTGATCCGACGAATCGGAAAATTAGCAATCAGGGCTGTAGTTCGTTGGTCACTTTCTAGGAGTAACTCGGTTTCCTCGGTGTCGATATCAAGATAACGACTGACCACTTCTAAGATTTCTTGACGCATCATATTGAGAATTTCGGGACTAAGATCGGCGCGATCATGGGCCAGAATAAGTTTTAAACGTTTTTTAGCTTGGTCGCCACTTTTGCCCGAACCTCGCCATGCGAGAAGTTTATCGATCAGGTCATTCATAGTAGGTTAAGGGGTTGAGATGAGAGAGTTTAGGGCCCAAATAAGCGACGACGCAGACGAGTAAGAAAACCTTCCTGACCAGCCATTAAATCTAGAAACGGCACATCGCGACCCTGTAAACGTTGGGCAATGTTTCTAAAGGCCATGGCGGGGAGAGAGGTCTTCTCCTCTAATACTAATGGTTCCCCTTTATTAGTGGAAATAATAATTTTTTGATCGTCGGGAATAATCCCCAACAGGGGAATTACCAAGAGGTCGAGAATATCCTCGACGCTGATCATCTGGTTAAGTTGAATCATTTCCGGCCGCAGCCGGTTGACAATCAGACGGATACTTTTAATATCCTCGCTTTCTAGTAATCCCACCACCCGATCGGCATCTCTCACCGCCGACATTTCTGGGGTAGTAACGATGATCGCTTCTTGGGCAGGTGCGATCGCATTGCGAAAACCCATTTCAATTCCTGCTGGGCAATCAATCAATACATAGTCATAACTTTTTGACAATTGGGCGACTAAATCCTTCATTTGATCGGCAGTAATTGCCTCTTTGGTACGATTTTGTGCCGCTGGTAATAAGACCAGATTTTCCTGTCTTTTATCCTTAACTAAAGCTTTATCAAGGCTACAATCTCCCGCCACCACATCGAGGGCAGTATAAACGATACGCTGTTCTAATCCTAACAATAAATCGAGATTTCTTAGTCCGAAATCGGCATCGACAAGGGCGACTCGACAGCCTAATTGAGATAAGGCTGAACCTAAGTTCGCCGTTACCGTCGTTTTACCGACTCCTCCCTTTCCCGATGTCACCACAATTACACGAGCCATAATTTATATCAGTTATCAGTTATCAGTTATTAGTTATTAGTTATCAGTTATCAGTTATCAGTTATCAGTTATCAGTTTTATAGAGTTTTTCGTTTCAACGCAGTTAATCGCTATTTTTACCAGTGACTGAATCACTGTTTACTGATCACTGTTTACTGATCACTGTTTACTGGTCACTGCTCACCTTTTTTCGACCCACCCCACTTTATCTTTAAATGTGTAGGTTCTGGAAAAATTATAAGCCCCAATGATGCGAATTCCTCCTTCGCTGGTACAGGCAATTTCTGGTTCCATGCGATCGCTATCTAAAGCCGGGGCCCGTGCCACTAATTCCGCGATCCTCAGTTGAGTTAAATCGATTCGCAGGGCCATAATTACCGCCGCTCGATCGCCGCGGAATCCGGCATGGGCCACACCGCGCAAACTCCCCCAAACTAATATATCGCCATCAGCGACGATCGATCCGCCGGGGTTGACATCGCCCATGACTATAACTGTACCCGGGTGACGGATTTCTACACCCGATCGCAGGGTGGTTTTTAAGTACAAAGGTTCGGCAAGGGGAGATTGGGAAGGTTGCTCATCCCCGAAAACCCCCGGATTGGAGCGCATTTGTTCGACATTGTAACCCATAGTTGCCGCTGCCACTGCGGTTTGTCTTCTTTGGGTTTGGATCGTGTGCAGGGGTAATTCGGCACTGTCTAAAATTGTGGCGATCGCTTGTAGTTGCCGCGTATCCATCAGGCGATCGTTGGCCTGTAGGTGTACAGGGGTTCTAGGGGGGCAGTTTTGGCCGCTATTACGGAGATAATATTTTAATCCTGTCAAGATATCCGTCCAATCCTGACTTGTCTCCCCAGTGCCGGTTTTGGGTAAAATTAGCACCAATTTCTCGCCCTCACTTTTTAGGTGGATTTGGGCGTATCTCGACATTACCGAGGCTGATGGCGCAATTTTTTCGGTTTCTAGGTCGATTTCTTGATTTATTTCGGTTTTAGTTTCATTCATAAAGATAATTTTTTACTTAAACAAGACAAAGCGTAAAATAGCGATCAGCAAACCGACGGAAGCGGTAATCAGTGAACCCCCTAAAATGGTTATCAATGCCCAAATTTGATTTTTTTGACTGCCTTCGACTATTTTGAGGCGATTATCCATCCCTTCGACTCTTTCGGTTAATTTGGCCTGTCCTATCTCTAGGGATTTAACATCTTGCTTGATTTCCTTAATATCAGCTTTAATTTCGCCAATATCAGCCTTAATTTCGACGATACTATTCTCGATCGCCGTGAAACGAGTCTCGATCGCTTTTTGTCCGTTGATAATTAAGTCTTCTAGCCTTTGCAAGTCCGTATCGGCAACAGTTTTCATAAAAATTAACTGGCTATCAGTATAGATGTTTCTTTAATTATGAACCTTGAGCAGCCGGCAGCAGTGGGAATTATGAATTATGAATTATGAATTGGGGAGCTTTTTTCAGTAATCAGTGAACTGAAAACTTACATCTGCTCACTGCTCACTGATCACTGATTGCCTCCTATTGACACAAACGTTGATAAACTGTAGCTAAAGCTTGGACATCACCGACATTACCCGGGAAAAGAACCACAGGTAGATTAGGAAAGAGATGATGATCGGCTGCTGTACGGACCATGGAGACACCGGGGAGAATCTGACCGAGTAAACGGGCCGATTGCAGGCTTAAACCCGTACTTAAGACATCATTAGAGGTAATACCGCCTTTACTGATTAAAAAACTGATGTCACCGGGTAAACCCTTAACAATGTCCATTAACAGGGTGGAGACGGCAACCCCAAAATCAAGGCGTTTCTGCACAGAAGCAAAGGTTAACTCTTGCCGACTGGTATAGATCACGGGGGTTTGTTTATTTTTGTGAATAAGCTTGACTTTTTCCAGAGCTTGTGCTAAGAGTTGCTCTTGTTGATCGGGACGATCGCGCAATGCCGTCACATCGATTTCGACTCCGACGGTGTTGGGTTGTTGAAGCAGTTTATCTAATTGTTGGCTAGTTTTTTTGACGTGGGAACCGACGATAATTGCCCCGGCTTCCCCCGTGGGCTTATACTTACCCATAGATTCGGGTGCGATCGGTTGAGTTCCTAAATTAGCCAAAGAAGTTAAAATACTGGCGGCACTGCGGAATAAAAATTTTTTTCCCTCCCCTGCGGCGGTTAAAATATCTTCGGCAAAGCGATCGAGATCCGCTTGAGTTTCCCCATCTACCACCCCACATTGATTATTTTCGAGCTTTTGCAATCGTTCTAAACTACCTTGACGGATATCTGCCAGTAAAAATCTCTCCACATCATCTGCTTTAATTTTACCTTTCGTTTTCTCCTCCACATAATCCGGCAGATAACTGTAATGGTAGGCAAAAACCGAATCCCGAGCAAATTCTGTCTCGTGGACGGGAGTGGGAACGCCATCGATGATTAAATAGTGAATACTATCGCGGGTGATTCTGCCCCCCTCAAAAAAGGCTGGAATCAGGAAATGAGCATCAAAACCGCCCAATTCTTCGGCAATAACATCAGTTTCGATCGGATAATGCCCGCGCAGGGTAGAATCGGAACGACTAACCACCAAAAAATCCTCGATTCCCTCTTTAGTTAAGGCAGTTTTCAGGTTATGACAGACTTCTCGCGTGACAGACTCGGCTTTTTCGGGGGTTAAAGCGCGAGTATTGGTCAAAACAAAGAAAATTGGCGCATTATCTGCCAATCCCAAGCGGAGAGTATCTTCATCCCACCGCATCAATAACAGACAACTATGGACTGTCTGGGAACCTGTCGGGTCGTCATCTAAGACTATAATTTTAGGTCTATTATTACTCATATATTTTTTATCAGGATGGGAGGGACGAAGGAACCAAGAGAATCTGGTTAATAGTTTATCGGGTTCTGGTTCCCCATTAAAGTCGTCCCCTCCGCAAGCAACCGCTATCAATCTTGATCACATCTGTCCAATATAGGATAAGCTATACCATGATTCATACAGTGACGAAGTTGAGCGCGGGAGACTTCCCTTTGAATACGTTAATCCACCCCACTGCGGTTATCCATCCGTCGGCAAAACTTGATCCCAAGGTTAAAGTTGGTCCCTATGCTGTGATCGGGGCCAATGTGGAAATTGAAGCTGATACAATTATTGATGCCCATGTGGTCATTGAGGGTCCGACCAAAATTGGCAAGGGTAATCATATTTTTTCTGGGGCTGTTATTGGTAATGAACCACAGGATTTAAAGTATAAAGGTGGCGAAAGTAGCGTAGAAATTGGTGATAATAACCAAATTCGCGAGTTTGTCACGATTAATCGCGCCACGGATACTGGAGAAGTTACCCAAATTGGCAATAATAATTTATTAATGGCCTATGTTCACGTTGCCCATAATTGTATTTTGCAAGATAACATTATTATCGCTAATAGTGTCGCCTTGGCCGGTCATGTCCATATTGAATCAAAAGCAGTTATCGGGGGGGTTTTAGGAGTACATCAATTTGTTCATATTGGCAAAATGGCCATGTTAGGAGGAATGAGTCGTATTGATCGCGATGTTCCCCCTTTTACTTTAGTAGAAGGCAATCCCTGTCGCGTGCGAACTCTTAATTTAGTCGGTTTACAAAGAGCAGGTTGTACCGATGAAGATCTAGCTTTACTGAAAAAAGCTTTTCGGATTATCTATCGTTCTAATCTAAATCTTCAGGAGGCTTTAGAACAAGTTTCTCTCTTAACCGATAACCCTCATGTTCAACATCTCTGTCAATTTTTACAATCCTCTACCACAGGAGAAAAACGTCGCGGTTTAATTCCGGGGAAATAACTTATTGATTGAGGAACAGTCTGTGGGGAGTGGGAATTATGAATGATGAATTATGAATTATGAATTGGGGAGCGGGAAGAAAAAGCGTTCGACAAAAGCTCACCCCGAAGTCTGTCTTCTCAATCCTGACTCCTATCTCCTATCTCCAGCAATCCTGTCTCCTGAATTCTTTTATTATCAAATAATTATCCAAATGCGTATATTTATTAGTACAGGTGAGGTATCGGGTGATTTACAGGCAGCCATGCTGATTGAATCCCTTTTTAAACTAGCTAAAACCCAGGCAATTGAGTTAGAAATTTTTGCCCTAGGTGGCGATCGCATGGAGTTAGCCGGAGCAAAAATGTTGGGTAAAACCACTCGACTGGCTGCCATGGGATTAATTGAATCTATCCCCTTTATTTGGCCAACTTTACAACTACAAAAACGAGCAAAAGAGTTTTTTAGAGATAATCCCCCTGATATCATTATTTTAATTGATTATGTGGGGGCAAATGTGGCGATCGGTCAGTCGGCTAAAAAAATTATTCCCGGTGTCCCAATTATCTATTATATTGCCCCACAGGTGTGGATTTGGTCGGAAGAAAATATTCCCTCAGCTAAACTAAGGTCCACAGCAGAAAAGTTATTTAATACGGAAAAATTAATCGCCGTCACCGATAAATTATTGGCAATTTTTCCTGCCGAAGCCCGTTTTTTTGAAACAAAAGGTGTACCGGTAACTTGGGTGGGACATCCTTTAGTTGATCGTATGGCCAATGCTCCCAATCGCCAAGAAATGCGGCAAAAATGGGCAATAAAACCCAAAGAAACGGTGATCGCTTTGTTACCCGCTTCCCGTCAACAGGAGTTTAAATATCTCGTGCCGACGGTGTGCGCTGCTGCCCAAAAATTACAGGAAAAAATTCCCGATATTAAGTTTTTAATTCCCGTTCCCCTAGCTTTATACGAACCAAAAATGCGAGAATTGGTGGCGGAATATGGATTAAATGCGGTGATTATGGAACGAGATCAGACTTTAGAAGCAATTGCAGCGGCTGATCTGGCTGTGGCTAAGTCTGGTACAGTTAATCTCGAAATTGCTTTATTAAACGTGCCGCAGGTGGTGGTTTACCGTTTAAGTGCAGTTACTGCTTGGATTGCCCGCAATATTATGAAGCTTTCTGTACCATTTGTCTCACCGGTAAATTTAGTTCTAATGCGAGAAATTGTTCCCGAATTATTACAAGAGGAAGCTAATCCAGAGAGAATTATGCAGGAATGTCTAGATTTATTATTAAATCAGCAACGTCGCCAAAAAATGTTAGATGAATACGCAGAAACTAAGGCCGGTTTAGGAACAGTAGGCAGTTGTGAGCGAGTGGCACAAGAGGTATTTAATACTAAATCCAGTTATTAAAAACTGATTATGTATTACCCCTTTTGCATGAGTGCATGGAGTAGAAAACGGGTTTCTCGGAGAAACCCGTTTTCTGCGCGTTACTCAACGGATTTAGTTCCAAAAAACCCAAAAAAAGCGGGGTAATTTGCCACTACCCCACCAATACTATCAAGGAATTACGATTACTTATAAGCGTCCATACCCTCACAGGAACAAACCAGATTTCTGTCCCCGTAGGCATTATCAACCCGTCCGACTACTGGCCAGAATTTATAATCTTTTAGCCAAGAAAGCGGGTAAGCTGCCTGTTGACGGGAATAGGGACGACTCCAATCATCGGCAGTTAAAACCGCAGCTGTGTGGGGGGCATTTTTCAAGGGATTATCGTGGGGATCCATGCTACCATTAGCGATCGCTTGTACTTCTTGATAGATAGTTAACAAAGCTTCACAAAAACGGTCTAATTCCCCCAAAGATTCGCTTTCCGTGGGTTCCACCATCATTGTACCCGCCACGGGCCAAGAAACCGTCGGCGCGTGGAAACCGAAATCCATCAAGCGTTTTGCCACATCTTCCACCTCGATGCCGGCCTGTTTTTTCAGGGGACGTAAATCGATCACACACTCGTGGGCAACCGTTCCCGCGCTACCCTTAAATAACACCGGATAGGCCGACTCCAGACGAAAAGCCATATAATTAGCGTTCAAAATTGCCACTTCTGTCGCTTTTTTCAAGCCAGCGGCCCCCATCATAGCGATATACATCCAAGAAATCACCAAAATGCTGGCACTACCCCAAGGCGCGGCCGAAATTGCGCCAATCGAGTCCTGATGCTTACCGTTAGCGGTTTCTGGGGATAATTTCGCCAAAACCAGGGAAACATCGGGCAGAAAAGGCACTAAATGGGATTTGACTCCAATTGGTCCCATACCCGGTCCCCCCCCACCGTGGGGAATACAGAAAGTTTTATGGAGATTCAAGTGACAGACATCGGCGCCAAAATCCGCCGGACGACATAAACCCACCTGAGCATTCATATTGGCGCCATCCATATAGACTTGACCACCGTATTGATGAATCAAGGCGCAAATTTCGCTAATTCCCTGTTCAAAAACGCCGTGAGTGGAAGGATACGTTACCATCAAAGCCGCTAGATTATCCTGATGCTTCTCGGCCTTAGTTTTCAGGTCATTAATATCAATATTGCCCCGAGAATCGCAATTAACCGCCACTACTTTCATACCACACATAACGGCACTGGCAGGATTAGTCCCGTGAGCGGATTCAGGAATTAAGCAAATCTGACGATGACCTTGACCGCGACTTTCATGGTAGGCTCGGATCACCTGTAAACCGGCATACTCTCCCTGAGAACCAGCGTTCGGTTGTAGAGAAATGCCATCAAATCCGGTAATTTCCCCTAACCAAGTCTCTAACTGTTGAAAGAGCAGTTGATAGCCTTCTGCTTGGTCAATCGGTGCAAAAGGGTGTAATTTGCCGAATTCTGCCCAAGTTACCGGAATCATCTCCGCTACGGCATTGAGTTTCATCGTACAGGAACCGAGGGGAATCATGGAAGTATTTAAGGCTAGATCCTTTGTTTCCAGACGGTGCAGATATCTGAGTAATTCCGTTTCCGAGTGGTAACGATTGAACACCGGCTCGGTAAGATAGGCACTGGTACGGGTTAGATTAGCGGGTAATTCTAGACTAATTTTCTCGACTAATTCCGCCGTGGTAAAGGGCAATTCCTCGGTTGGCGCAAAAATTTGCCATAAATCCCACACATCCCTGAGACTGCTGGTTTCATCGAGACTAATTCCTAAATTATTCTCATCAAAATAACGCAGATTAATCTTATGGGTTTTGGCCTTGGCGAGGAAATCCTTAACTCCCGTGGATACCGTAACTTTGAGCGTATCGAAGCGCGGTTCTTTCCCCACCTCATAACCCAACTGTTTTAAGCCAGTTGCCAATAAAGTGGTTAATTTCTGCACTCTTTGGGCGATTTTCTTGATTCCTTCTGGTCCGTGATACACCGCGTACATGGAAGCAATCACCGCTAGTAACACCTGTGCGGTACAAATATTACTGGTGGCTTTATCCCGGCGGATATGTTGTTCCCGGGTTTGCAAAGCTAAACGCAGTGCGGGTTTACCCTGACTATCCTTCGATACCCCGACAATGCGCCCCGGAATACTACGTTTATAGGCATCTTTGGTGGCAAAATAGGCGGCATGGGGACCCCCATAACCCAAGGGAACCCCAAAGCGTTGACTGCTACCCACGGCAATATCAGCCCCCAATTCGCCGGGGGGAGTCAACAGGGCTAAACTGAGAATATCGGCGGCAACGGTGACTAAAGCCCCATTTTCCTGCGCTTTGGCGATAAATTCCCGATAGTCATAAATTACGCCATCGGTGGCCGGATATTGCAATAATGCGCCAAAAATCGGCGTTTGGAAGTCAAAGAGACGATGATCCTCGATAATAATATCAATACCTAAAGGAATCGCTCTGGTTTTAACAACTTCAATCGTTTGGGGATGGCAACTACTGGAGATAAAGAAAGCATTGGCTTTAGTTTTACACAGTCCGTAACTCATGCTCATCGCTTCCGCGGCTGCTGTTCCTTCATCGAGGAGGGAAGCGTTAGCAATTTCCAGACCGGTTAAGCTAGTGATGAGAGTTTGGAAGTTTAAGAGAGCTTCTAAGCGTCCCTGGGCGATTTCCGCTTGATAGGGAGTATAGGCGGTGTACCAACCCGGATTTTCTAAGATGTTGCGGAGAATTACCGGCGGGGTGATACAGTCATGGTAGCCCATGCCAATAAAGGAGCGAAATACCTGATTTTTTGAGGCAATCGCTTTTAATTGGGCAAGAGCGGCGTATTCACTCAAGGCAGGTGGTAGATTAAGGTTTTTTTGTAAACGAATTGCTGCGGGGACTGTTTGAGCGATTAACTCCTCCACGGTAGCAACACCCAAAACCGCCAGCATTTTCTCGATTTCCGTCTCCGTCGGTCCAATATGACGGTTAACAAAGCTATCGGTACAGTCTAGCAGGTCTTGCAGGTCAGCAGGAGCGAATTCCTCAGTTTTCTCGGCCGTAATTGACCTATTTAGCATATTAATCTCGGTTTCAACAATTACAAAAGTGTTGCGTTTCATCGCTAGGGGTGATTTTAACGCAACTTGTAAAATTTTTGTAACATTTGAAGCCGGCAAGTTAAAGCCTAAGCTAATTTGCTATCGAAAGTACGCACAAAATTAACCTCACTACTGCTTCGTCACCAAAAACCAACCAGAATCCATCGACTCGATCACCTTTAACCCTTCTAAATCAGTAGCTTCTTTGGTTTGACGATCGATAATTAGGTAAGGTTGCTTGTGACTTTGCCAATGATTGATTAATTCTTCAGCAGCAAGGGGAAAAACCCGACGACCACTATAAAAATTTAATGAGGGACGCTCGTAGGCAAAAGCAATATAAACAGGGCGATCGGCTGGCACATATTTCTGCACTAAACTCGCCACCGGTTTGACAGGGAAATTCTCATTTAATTCCCAGATCCACAGGGGAGAATTGACAAAAATAAACAAAGAAACCAACATTCCCCAAAGTAAAACCACGCTGAATTGTTCCGAGCGCCGGGCTAACAAAATCGCCGTTGTCACCATAGTCAGGGAAATTGACAATAAGCTTAAAATAATTAAGGGATGGATCGGTTCGATCAGGGCAAAATTACCAGGAAAATAGGCCATTAAAGCTAATAAACCCGCCACAACGCCGATAATACCCACAATAATTGACCAGATGGGATGATAGGGGCGATCGATGGGAAGATTCACCACCTGCGCCAAGGCATAACCGGCCGCTAAAGCTAAGGCCGGATAGATCGGCAGAATATACCAAGGCAACTTGGTCGCCATTACCGAAACCACCAGCAGATAAACACCCGTCCAAACTAACAGTAACTTCCCCCAACTGTAGAGATGTTCCTGACGGGCTAAACCTAAACCCCAAACCGAGAAAATTAACCACGGCCAACTATATTTCAGAATTTCCAGCAGATAATACCAAAACGGTCCGCGATGATCGTCCAGATGGTCACTAACTCGCTTTAACTGTTGAACAAAAAGGGAATCGAGAAACTCCCGCTCGTAGTGCCAAAATTGGGCGCTATACCAAGCAAAAGCGGGAGTTGCTCCCAATAACCAACCCGACCAAAAATAGGCAGAAGTTAATAACCGGGGGGTATCCCAGAGCAGAAAAATCAAGCCGATACCCGCCAATAATAGCCCCATAATACCCTTAGTCAGACAAAGGAGGGCAAATCCTAACCCCGCCCCCACAGACCAGCGTAAATCGCGCCGTGAGCGCAGTAAACCAACAAACATCAGCATTTCAAAACACAATACCGCTCCATCCAACATGGCTAAACGGCCATGGCGCACCACCGGCAAAAGAGTTAAATAGATCAAGGCCGACAGTAAAGCTGGCAAACGAGCGGGAAAAATTTCTCGACCGAGAAGATAGAGAAGCGGCACCGATAAAGCTGTAAAAAAAGCGGGAATTAGTCTAGTATTAGCCTCATTGATGCCCCAGAAATGGTAGGTTAGACCAATCAAACTATGAATCAAGGGCGGTTTATTCAGGTAGGGATCACCCCAAAAACTGGGAAATAACCAGCGCAATTGTTCCAGGGGGGTTTGGCTAATTTCCTTGGCCACCTGAGCGATGGTCGCTTCATCCCAATCCCGCAAGGGTAAATTCCCTAATCCCACTAGATAGATAATTAAGGCCGCTATTAATAATCCCAGTAAACACAGAAATTCTTTAAAATTTTCTCTCTGACGCAATTTATAACTAGAATATCCCCAAGTAAATTTTTGACGGTTCATAAGCTAGGTCAGTAATCAGTAAACAGTAAACAGTAATCAGTAAACAGTAATCAGTAAACAGTAATCAGTAAGGCTCTCCTAGACTGGTTATAGCAAATTAGTAGTTTCAATGAGCCTAATCCCTTAAATAGCCTAGAATCCAACCAAGCAAAAAGCTTTGATTATTTTGGTTCTTCGGTTTGTGTTATGCAATGGACGGGAGTTATAAGGGGTGAAACCCTTATATAGAAAGACATGGCTGCGATTTTTGCCAATTGTTTTCAATCTAGAACGAGCTAATCAATTAAGTCCCTTGCCAGATAAGG
>NZ_JBHFLL010000052.1:0-19371 GCF_041928595.1 Microcystis sp. BLCC-F209 | reverse complement strand
TTGCAAAAGCGTTTATAATTACGCTCTTTCAGAACGGAAAGATTGGTTAAACTCTCGAAAGTGTCTTGCGGATCACTGTTCGCTAGTTTCCGAGTACATAATTCCTGCGGATGAACCCTATCCTAATTACTTTGTTCAAGCTAAAAATCTAACGGAAGCTAAAAAAGTTTACCCGATATTAAAGACGGTTAACGCTCAAGTTTTACAGCAAGTCTTAAAAACTTTAGATAAGGCGTTTAACCAGATGAAATCGAAAGGCTTCGGCTTTCCTAGATTTAAGAAAAAGATACGAAGTTTTGTTTTTCCTGCGCTCTCAAAAAGCTTTCTAGGTGACGAATACTTAAATTTTCCACAATTGGGAAAAATTAGAATCAGGCAATCTAGAAAGTACCCGTCTGGGTTCGAGCCTAAACAAGCTCGAATTATCCAAAAAGCGTCGGGATTTTACGTTTCGGTTTCCTTCCAATCTACGGAATTAGTTCCCGATATGACAGTGGGGAAGACCTGTTTAGGAATTGACGCGGGAATTGAGAGTTTTGTTGCTACTTCACGAGGAGATTTAATCAAAGCCCCTCGATTTTTGTTGAAAGTACAGAGTAAGCTTAAATTGCTACAAAGACGCTTGAAACATCAAGTCAAAGGCTCGAACAATTGGTTGAAACTCCAAGATAAGATAGCGAGATTACACGAAAAAGTGTCTAATACTCGTAGAGATTGGCATTTTAAGTTAGCTCATTACCTTTGCGATCTCGCTGATAATATCTTTGTTGAAGATATTAACTTCGTTTCCTGGTCTAGAGGGATCGTTAGAAAACAATCTCTGGATTCAGGTATCGGTAGTTTTATTAACGAGATACTACCGTTTGTCGCTTGGAAACGGGGGAAATATTATCTTAAGGTCGATAAAAACGGAACTTCCCAGGAGTGTCCGAATTGTGGCGCAATTACTGGCAAAAAAGCGTTATCGGAAAGAGTTCACCGGTGTGATTCTTGCGGTAACATTGAACCGAGAGATACGGCATCAGCAAAGGTAATCGAGAACCGAGGAAAAAACGCGGTCGGACTGACCGTGTTAGAAAACGCTCGCGGAGGCGATTTGACGGGGATCGACTGGGTTAAACTCGGTCGATCTAGTTAAAAGCCTAAGAACCGAGAATCCCCCGCTACACCGCGCTCCGCGGTTAGCGGGGGAGAGTCAATCCCCGATAACTGATAACTGCTAGACTAATTGGGTGATGCTTGCAAGATTAATAAAACCAGTGTCGAGATTAGAATGCAGGGACTTTTAAGAAAACTTTGGCGCGCGATCGAAAACTTTTTAACCCGACTTTTGGGGGGACAAGGAGGAAAGGGGAGAGTAGAAGTGATCGAATCTGTTCCCCTAACCGATACAGACTACGAGTTTCTCTATATGCAGTTACTCGATGGCGTGGCCCACGGTTGGCACGAAGGCAGAATTCTGAGATTTTTTGAGAAATTGGGCGATCGAGGTCGGCAAAAAGATTGGGTAGAATGGTTAGAGCGTTTTGGAACCCGTCTGCAATCCTCCGCTTCCCTTAACCAACTTCTCGCCACCAGAATGATCCGTTTGGGAGAATTAGCTCGCGCTTTCCCCGGGATTGAACGTATTGGTGAAGCTTCCTACGAGATCGGTTATCAACTCTACACCAAAGAAACTGCCACTTTAATCTGGGAATACGCCGGCGACGATGAGGACCCGGGCAGTTATTCCCAGCCGCAAACCCCAGAAAATTTCTTATATTCGGGTGAAACTAGCGATTTTAACGGTAATGACCCAGAAAATCCCCAATTAGAAACCCTCACCCTCGATGAATTATTTGACCGTCTGCAAAACGATCCTACCCTAGCCGGGCAAATGGCCGAACAATTGGGCATCGAAAATAAGGACGCAGAAAGCATTATTGATAGTCTCATCGCTCAATTTTCCCCCCAGGAAGCTAAAAACCCTGAAACTGCCGAAGATTGGTTTAATCAGGGCTTAGAACAGGCAAATTTAGGCAATTGGTCAAATGCGATCGCCGATTGGGAACAGGCCCTGAAGATCGATCCCCAATTAGCCTCGGCCTGGCATAATCGTGGTGGTGCCTTAGCCATGATCGGTAACTATGAAGAAGCGTTAAATAGTTATGATCGCGCCCTAGAAATCACCCCCAACGATCACCAAGTCATTAACGCTAGGGGCAGCGCCCTATACGGACTGCAACGTTGGCAAGAGGCTTTAGAATGTTGGCAACAGGTGCTAGAAGCGGACGATAATTTTTATCAAGCTTGGTACAATCGCGGCAGTACCCTAGAAAATTTAGGCGAAACCCAAGCAGCGATCGCCTGTTATCAAAAAGCTTTAGGGATTGCGCCAGATTTTGAGCTTGCCCAAACTCGTCTAGAGGCTTTACTAGGGCAAAAACCGCCCGAAGACGACGGTAATCCCCCTGCCTGATTCAATCTGAACTTGAGCAGTCAACAGCCTACAATGGGGGAAGTATAGAGACTAATTTTAATTAATCAGGCCCAGCAATGAGTATAAAAAGCAAACCTCCTTCACAATCTCGCCTGATCGGTAATGTTTTATTAGCCGTAGGCGGCTTATTTCTGATTGTTAACCTCCTTTTTCCGCAATTATTTGGCCCTAGCGTCCCCAAAGTTCCCTACAGTCTTTTTATCGACCAAGTGGAAGATGGCAACGTCGCTAGGGTATCCGTGGGACAGAATGAGATTCGATATCAGCTTAAAAACGACCAAGAGGGCAACTACGGACGAATTTTCAGCACTACACCGATTTTTGACCTAGAATTGCCCAAACGTCTGGAAGCTAAGGGCGTAGAATTCGCCGCCGCACCACCGCCAAAAAATGGCTGGATTGGTAGTGTCCTTAGTTGGGTGATTCCTCCCCTGATTTTTGTCGGTATTTGGCAATTTTTCCTCGCCCGCAGCGGTGGCGGTGGTCCGGCCGGGGCTTTATCGATTACCAAAAGTCGCGCTAAAGTCTATGTGGAAGGAGACACCACCAAAACCACTTTTCAAGATGTGGCTGGTGTGGAAGAAGCGAAAACCGAATTGGCCGAAATCGTCGAATTTCTCAAATATCCCCAACGTTACATTCAAATCGGGGCGCGGATTCCCAAGGGTGTCCTCCTCGTCGGTCCGCCGGGGACAGGAAAAACCCTGCTGGCAAAAGCAGTCGCAGGAGAAGCGGGGGTTCCTTTCTTTAGTATCTCAGGTTCGGAATTCGTGGAACTCTTTGTTGGTGCAGGGGCAGCCCGAGTGCGAGATCTGTTTGAACAGGCCAAGAAAAAAGCCCCCTGTATTATTTTTATCGATGAATTAGACGCGATCGGTAAATCTCGCGCTAACGGTAATTTTATGGGGGGTAACGATGAGCGGGAACAGACGTTAAACCAATTATTGACGGAAATGGACGGTTTTAACGCCGGCGATGCGACGGTGATCGTGCTGGCCGCCACTAATCGCCCGGAAACTCTTGATCCCGCCCTTTTACGCCCCGGCCGTTTTGATCGCCAAGTGTTAGTTGATCGCCCCGATCTGGCTGGTCGCTTAAAAATCCTTGAAATCTACGCAGGTAAGGTAAAATTAGGCTCGGATGTGGATTTAAAACAGATTGCTACTCGTACCCCCGGTTTTGCCGGTGCTGACTTAGCTAATCTAGTCAATGAGGCCGCTTTATTGGCAGCTCGCAATCAACGCAGCACCGTCGCCCAAGAGGACTTTAATGAGGCAATCGAGCGGGTAGTGGCTGGTTTAGAGAAGAAAAGCCGGGTTCTCTCGGAAAAAGAGAAGAAAATCGTCGCTTATCACGAAGTTGGTCACGCTCTCGTTGGTGCAGTTATGCCGGGGGGTGGTAAAGTTGCTAAGATTTCGATCGTGCCTCGCGGCATGGCAGCCCTCGGTTATACCCTGCAAATGCCCACGGAAGACCGTTTCCTTATGGATGATACGGAATTACGCGACCAAATTGCTACTCTTTTAGGTGGTCGGGCCGCCGAGGAAATTATCTTTGGTAGTATTACTACTGGGGCAGCTAATGACCTACAGCGGGCGACGGATTTGGCCGAACGCATGGTGACTACCTATGGTATGAGTAAGACCCTAGGCCCCCTGGCCTACGAAAAAGGTCAACAGAATAGTTTTCTGGGAGATGGTATGATGAATCCCCGGCGTTTGGTGAGCGATGACACGGCCAAAGCGATCGATAATGAAGTGAAAGAGATTGTCGAAAATGGTCATCAGCAGGCCCTGGATATCCTCGCTCAAAATCGCGATTTACTCGAAGAAATTGCCCAAGAAATCCTCAGTAAAGAGGTGATTGAAGGGGAACAATTACAGGTCCTGCTCGATCGCGTTAAACCCCTCGATCGAGAACCTGTTACTGTTTAGATTGATTTGATTTTTACCTTACCCCATCTTGACAAAGATGGGGTTTCTCATCTAGAAATTTTGACCTTTAAGAGGGATTGGGGCTGAATATTGAGGAGATAATCCAGAAAAGTCTTGGCGATCACCGATAGTTTTTTATCCTTGGGATAAACCACATACCAATGGCGTTGGATGGGAAAATCTTCCACGTCAAGGATGGTAAATTCCCCATTAGGATGATCTAAATTTAAGACGTGCTGAGAAAGAACTGAAATTCCTAAACCACCAGCGATCGCTTGTTTAATGGCTTCATTATTGCCGATTTCCAAACGCAGAGATACGGTGATGCCATGGTCGAGAAAAATTTGCTGTACTGCCCGTCTAATTCCCGATCCCATTTCCCGCATAATAAAAGGTTCCCCTTGCAGTCGTTTAATTGGAATTTTTTTCTGTCCCGCTAGGGGGTGATCTTTGCGAGCAATAACCACAAGGGGATTTTCCAGAAACGGTTGAATCTCCAGGTTTAGATCTTGGGGAGGTTCGCTTAAAATATATAGGTCGTCAACATTATTGGTGATCCTTGCTTCTAGGTCTTGGTGATTGGTCAATTCTAGGGACACATCCACCCCTTGGTACTGTTGACAAAAAGGACCGAGGATCTGAGGGATTAAATATTGGGCTGTGGATACCGCCGCTAAACGCAGTTTACCCTGTTTAATGCCCTTGATATCAGCGATCGCCATCTCAAAGTTATCAATATCCTTGAGGACTGCCTGACAGGTTACTAATAAACTGCGTCCGGCCTCGGTTAAATACAAACGTTTGCCTATCTGTTCAAACAGAGGCAGACCCACTGCTTTAGTCAGTTGTTTCATCTGGGTAGAAACGGTGGGTTGGGTGATCGATAGTTCTTCGGCAGCCCTGGTAAAACTGCCATGACGAGCGGTCGCTTCAAAGACAATCAGTTGATGTAAAGTGGCGTGAATCAAGAGAGGCCTCTAGAGAGCTACACTTCTGTTACTGCCTTGAGGAGCTTTGCTAAACAGAAGCAGGAATGGAGGGGAACGAGTAAAAACCTCCCCACCCCGCTTATATCATAGGTTTAAATCAATACTTTTGTAAAGATATATCGATTTAAACTCAATTTATAAAATTTGCTTGTCAAGATATCCGTTCTAGTATAGATTTATAACAATCGATCTTTAAAAACCATAAACTTTTGTCTATCAAGGCTGGTCTCTCAACCGCCAGCTTTGTTGTGGCAAAAAATCCTTTGCTCAGTTGGATTCTCATGGAAATAACCAATCGTATTCATTTTGACAATTTGCGGGGCGATATCTTTGGTGGTCTCACAGCTGCCATCGTTTCTCTCCCTCTAGCTCTCGCTTTCGGGGTAGCTTCTGGGGCTGGAGCGATCGCTGGTTTGTACGGTGCTGTCTGTGTGGGTTTTTTTGCTGCCCTTTTTGGTGGCACCCCCACGTTAATTTCGGAACCGACGGGGCCGATGACGGTAGTAATGACGGCGATCGTGGCCAGTTTAACCGCCAGAAATCCCGAATTAGGCCTACCCATGGCCTTTACGGTAGTCATGTTAGCGGGCATTTTCCAGATTCTGTTCGGTATCTTCAAAATGGGTAAATACATTACCCTGATGCCCTATAGCGTTATTTCTGGCTTTATGTCTGGGATCGGGGTAATCCTGATTATTCTGCAAATTCCGCCCTTTTTAGGGCAAGCCGCCCCCAAAGGAGGGGTTTTAGGCACAGTGCAGAAAATCCCGGAACTACTCTCTAATATCAATCCCCCTGAAGCCATTCTGGGGGCGATCACCTTGGCGATCATCTTCCTGATGCCCTCGAAATTCAAGCGTTTTGTCCCCCCTCAGTTATTAGCTTTGGTGATAGGAACTCTGATTTCGCTGTTTTTCTTCCAAGGTGCTGAAATTCGCCGGATTGGGGATATTCCCGTGGGTTTACCCACCCTGCAAATGCCCACCTTTAGTGCTGCCCAAATGATCACGATGTTGGTGGATGGGGCAGTTTTAGGGATGTTGGGTTGTATTGATACCCTATTAACGGCGGTAATTGCCGATAGTTTGACCCGTACCGAACACAAATCGAATAAAGAATTGATCGGTCAAGGTATTGGTAACTTAGTATCAGGAATCTGTGGCGGTTTACCCGGTGCCGGGGCCACGATGGGAACTGTCGTCAATATTCAAACCGGTGCGACCACTGCCCTTTCTGGCATCACTCGCGCTTTAATTTTATTAGTCGTCGTTCTCTGGGCCGCCGGTTTAACTAAGAGTATCCCCATGGCGGTATTAGCGGGGATTGCCCTAAAAGTGGGGATCGATATTCTCGACTGGAGTTTCCTGAAACGCTCCCACAAGATTTCTCTAAAAGGGACGCTAATCATGTACGGTGTACTGTTATTAACAGTATTCGTCGATCTGATCGTTGCTGTGGGTGTGGGGGTCTTTATTGCTAATATTCTCACCATTGATCGCCTCAGTGAACTGCAAGCGCAGGAAGTGAAAACGATCACCGATAACGATGACGAGATTCTCCTAAGTCCAGAAGAAAAACGGTTACTCAACCAAGCTAACGGTCGCATCATCCTATTTTATCTCAGTGGTCCGATGATCTTTGGAGTCTCGAAAGCGATCGCCAGGGAACACACAGCCATGAAGGAAGCGGATGTTTTAATCTTGGACTTGAGTGATGTGCCTTTGTTAGGGGTGACAGCTTCTTTAGCGATCGAAAATGCGATTAAAGATGCGATCGATAAAGGTTTACAAGTTTTTATCGTTGGTGCCACCAGCAAAATCCAGCATCGTTTGGAACGTCTCGGCATTTTAGCCCAAATCCCCCCCGATCATGTGCTAATGGACAGAACCATCGCCCTACAACAAGCGGTAACTTTTGTCAAGACCCATCCTCACCAAGAACCGGAGGATTTTGAGGTTAATCAAGGGGTTTACCCGACATAAATTTAACCGCATTGGGAAGTACGCCTGCTGTTGGGGTGAAGCACCTGACCCTTATTTTCTTTAACTCTTGAAAGTTCATTTGTATTAATACTCCTCATCAGGGGAGGCTTAAGGAGGTATTCGTGGATTTTTTGTCATTGTTTGTCATGGACTTTATCCAGCAGTTGCAGTCCCCAACACTGGCCTTTTTGATTGGTGGGATGATCATTGCTGCTCTCGGGAGTGAATTGGTCATTCCAGAGTCGATTTGTACGATCATCGTCTTCATGCTGCTGACCAAAATCGGTCTGACCGGCGGGATTGCCATCCGCAATTCCAACCTGACGGAAATGGTATTACCAATGATCTTTGCCGTCATAGTAGGGATTATTGTGGTCTTCGTCGCGCGCTATACCTTAGCCAATCTGCCCAAGGTGAAAGTGGTCGATGCGATCGCAACTGGGGGGTTATTTGGAGCCGTGAGTGGCTCGACTATGGCAGCCGGTCTGACGGTACTCGAAGAACAAAAGATCCCCTACGAGGCCTGGGCTGGCGCACTCTATCCTTTTATGGATATCCCGGCGCTGGTAACGGCGATCGTGGTGGCTAACATTTATCTTAACAAGAAGAAAAACAAAGAAGCGGCCTACGACCATGAGTCTTTTAGCAAGCAGCCGGTGGCGGCCGGGGATTATTCCGATCAGCAGGATTATCCCAGCAGTCGGCAGGAGTATCTCAGCCTGCAGCAGCCGGCGGATAATCGGGTCAAGATCTGGCCGATCATTGAAGAAAGCCTTCGCGGACCGGCCCTATCGGCCATGTTATTAGGTCTGGCCCTGGGCATATTCACCCAGCCGGAAACTGTCTATAAAAGCTTCTACGATCCCCTCTTTCGCGGCTTGCTTTCGATCTTGATGCTGGTCATGGGAATGGAGGCTTGGTCAAGGGTGGGTGAACTGCGTAAGGTGGCCCAGTGGTATGTTGTCTATAGCGTCCTAGCACCGTTTGTACATGGGCTAATCGCCTTCGGTCTCGGTATGATTGCCCACTACGCCACTGGGTTCAGTTGGGGCGGTGTCGTGGTTCTGGCCGTCATCGCTTCCTCTAGTTCCGACATCTCTGGGCCGCCCACGTTGCGGGCCGGTATCCCCTCGGCTAATCCCTCCGCCTATATAGGCGCGTCCACGGCCATCGGTACGCCCGTAGCGATCGGCTTATGTATCCCGTTCTTCCTTGGTCTTGCCCAGGCCCTCAGCGGCGGCTAGGATTGTGGTCGGTGGGCGCTCCCTTGACGGGGCCTACCAAGCAAATAAGTGTACACATTTAAGGAGATAATCAACATGGCCAAACCAGCCAAAAAGCTCGTCATCGTCACAGAAAAGATTTTGCTGAAAAAAGTCGCCAAGATCATCGAAGAATGCGGGGCGACCGGTTACACGGTGATGGATACTGGCGGTAAGGGCAGCCGCAACGTGCGCTCTTCGGGACAACCCCACGTTTCCGAAACCGACAGTAATGTTAAGTTCGAGGTACTCACCCCCGATCGAATTATGGCCCAAAATATTGCCAAGCAGGTTGCCGATCAGTTTTTCCTCAATTTTGCGGGCATGATCTATATCTGTGACGCGGAGGTTCTGTACGGACAGAGTTTCTGTGGACCAGAGGGCTGTGGAATCTAGACAACTAATGCTTGTCTTGATCTGGGCAACCCCATCTGCAGCCTGACTGTCCTGGAGCGGTAGCCCTTTTTCCTATCCCCCAGTTTTATGACCACCTAAAACCTTTAACCCTCATCCCTTTAAACTGATGATTTTGTCCCCTATTCTGCCTCCTTTGATCGGGGAGATAGCGGCTCCCATGGCTCCGCTCCCCTTGCTCGCCACCGTTGTGGCCGAGGATTCACCGATTATTCTCTCCGGGGTATTGCTGACGCTGGTGGTGATTTATCTGGCCAGCAAGCTCGGCGCAGAGGCCGCCCGACGATTGGATTTTCCGCCCGTACTGGGAGAACTGGTCGCCGGTGTGATCGTCGGCGTTTCGGCCTTGCATCTGCTCATCTTTCCCGAAGGGGGACTATCGGCCTCTGATTCGGTGATTATGACGGTACTGCAAGGATTGAATCAATTGGCCCCGGCTGCCGTGGACCGGATCTTTGAGTCCCAAAGTGAAGTGATTTCGGTTCTAGCTGAAATCGGTGTGATTATTCTGCTGTTTGAAATTGGCCTGGAATCGGATCTGCGGCAACTCAAGGAAGTGGGAATTCAGGCCACGGTGGTGGCCTGTGTGGGGGTTGCGGCACCTTTTGCGGCAGGTACGGCCGGGTTAATGCTTGTCTTTCATGTGGCCGCCATCCCGGCGATTTTTGCGGGGGCTGCCTTAACGGCAACCAGTATCGGTATTACCTCGAAGGTGTTGTCAGAGTTAGGTCAACTCAAATCCAAAGAAGGGCAAATTATTGTCGGTGCGGCGGTGATCGATGATGTCCTTGGTATTATTGTTCTGGCTGTGGTCGCTAGTTTAGCCAAAACCGGTGAGATCGATGTGGTCAATGTTATTTATTTGATCGTCAGCGCTACGGCCTTTTTGATCGGATCAATTTTGTTAGGAGGTGTTTTTAACAAAAGTTTTGTGGCGATCGTGGAGCGGCTGAAAACAAGGGGAAATATTGTTATTCCAGCATTTGTCTTCGCTTTCTTTATGGCATTTTTGGGCAATGCTATTCATCTTGAAGCGATTTTAGGTGCTTTTGCTGCGGGTTTGGTGCTTGATGAAACTGATACCCGCAACGAGTTGGATGAGTTAATCAAACCGATCGCCGATTTGCTTGTGCCGATTTTCTTTGTGACGGTGGGAGCGCGTGCCGACCTCGGTGTTTTAAACCCAACGGTACCGGAGAATCGGGCCGGACTTTTGATTGCTGTCTTTTTGATGGTTGTGGCGATTATCGGTAAACTGGTGACGGGCTGGGCAGTTTTTGGTATATCCGGAATCAATCGTCTCGCCATCGGTGTGGGTATGATTCCCCGGGGTGAGGTGGGTCTAGTTTTTGCTGGGATTGGCTCGGCCAGCGGAATTTTGGATAAGCCTTTGGAGGTGTCGATTATTATTATGGTGATCCTGACCACTTTCCTGGCCCCTCCCTTCCTCAGAATCGCTTTTGGTAAGACGGAAGCTGTTCCCGAAACCCTAGAAAGCAAGGAACCGGCTAATCCTATTCCTTAATTTTGCGGGTAAAATCTGATTTTTTAGAAGAGGCTGAAAATACTTCAGCCTTTTTTGTCGTTGATCACCGGCACGAGACAGGGCCGATGCCAATTTTGACATCCCGATTTAATCTTGACTGTCCCCTAACCGCTCCCTGAAATGAGGATAGTTCTGGGATTTATCGGTTAGAAAGAGCGCAGTTTCCCCGCGACCAACCCCATTCTTCCACTCCCACGGAAATTTGCGAACCGGGACGGACATCTCCTTTCGATAAGTCTATCAGAGTCACACTGACTGCGGCGAATAAACTGCCCCGATAAATCGGTTGTCCTTTGTTGTTAGTATTTTTAAAACTAAGGCTAGAAACTTGGGGGGGTTGACCGGAACGCGTCCAGCGAATGCGTTCAAAACGTCCATTGATAAATTCTGCCGAATAGGACCAACCGTTATTCATGCGGCCTCGACAAAAAAGCTGTTGTGTGGCTACGGTAGGGGGAATATTGACAGATAAACTCAGAAGGCTGAATGTAGCGAGAGCGATCGGCAAAAATTTCATAAAAGTTGGCACTATAGGGTCAAATAATCCTATTATAAGTTTTTAGTTCGCAAATTTAACTATCGCGGCCGCGGTAAGTTCCGGTTTTTCGAGATGGGGAACATGACCACAGCGAGGAATCCAGACCAGTTGATTATTGGGTAAGGCCTGCTGAAATATCTTCGCGTCTTTTGTGCCTAAAATTTGATCGTTTTCTCCCCAAATAATCAGCGTTTCTCGGTTTATTTGGCTTAATTTCGGTAAAAATGCCCCATAACCGCCACTTTTGGTAAAGGAGATTAAAGCCTCACTCCAGTGGGGACAATTCAGGTGCAGATTAGCACAGGTGCAAGCATCAACAGTGGCCAAAGTTGCATCAAAATAGGCGGTACGACTGATATTTTGACGCACGCGGGGATTGGCTAAAAAATTAGTTGCCCACTTATCGAGGGGAGAAAACATCAATTTACCCAAGACCGGGGGATTAGCTAGTCCTGCGCTGTCAATCAGGACTAATTTTGCCACTATTTCCGGGTAGGAGAGGGCGAAATCCAGGGCCACTGCACCCCCCATGGAAGCACCGACTAAAATTATCGGTTCTGCGATCGCAGTTCTCCAGAAATGGTAAAGATGGCTTTTAATAGTTTTCGGAGATACTTGTAAATCTGGGTATCGCTCAGTAAAACCGAAGCCGAGTAGATCTATCGCCCAAGTTTCCCTATTTCGGGCGAGTAAAGGTAGTAAACGCCGAAATTCCAGCAGGGAACTATCAAAACCGTGCAGGAGGACAAAAGGCGGTTGACCTTGCCCTTGTTGACTATAGGTAGTTAGAATCGAGCGGGGATAGATGGGGCTATCGATGGCAATTTGTTGGATATTTTCGAGGAGAGCAAGGGAGGTATCTTCACTCAATCCCTCCCTAACAGTGGGTAAAAAGTTAGGATAATTCACGGATGAGGGGGACAGTTTGATGAGGCAAGGGGCAAGAGGCAAGAGGTGTTTAGATATGTGTGGTTAATTAAACCTCTTGCATAATTAATTTTTGAGGGTTCAAAAACGGTAAGGATAAGGATTAAATTGCATAAAATCCTTAAATAGACCATTTAATTGATTATTGTTCATTCCTAATTCTCCTGACTCCTGACGACCGGCTACTGACTCCTAACCCTAACAACAATTTTTGATTTTTACAAGAGGTCTATTGTCTCTAGCTACAGATCCTAATAGCTAATTTCGAGGGTGACAGCAGCCCGCAGGGTTTGTTCCCCTCCGATAACCGGGCTACTGGCAGCATCGGCACTCCGAAAAACCGCTTCTGAGCGGGCTATTGGCACGGGATTACTGGTATTACCCACTTGGATAGAAACCGTTTCTTTCGGCACTAAACCGAGGGCTTGTAACACGATTGTAGCCTGTTCTCTAGCTTGTTCCGTGGCTTTGATGAGAGCGGTTCTTTGGGCAGCTGCGATCGCTGATTCTCCGGCAGTAAAACTGACCCCATCGATGCGTGTTGCCCCGACTTTCACCGCTTCATCGATTAAAATCCCCGCTTGGGCTATATCAACCTGAAAACTAATCAAATTAGCCCCGATATAACCGATTAAATGTCTTTGATTGTTGCTGAAGTCGTAATTGGGCTGTAAACTGATGCCGGTGGTTTCCAATTTTTCCACTTGACGGGAACGGAGAAATTTAACCACCGCATCGCTACGATTGGCGGTTTCCCGCTGCACCTTACCCGCTTCTTTGCCTTGAATTTCTACCCCTAAGCGCACTATTGCTTGAGAAGTGGCGATATTTTCTATTCCTTCCCCCGTTACGGTAATTGTCCTCAATTCTCTTTCGTTTGCGTAACTAGGCATAACTAATCCGGTGTTGATGAGGATAAGGGACAGCAAAAAAGCCAAGCAAAATTTTCTGTAATTCATGAAAAATCCGTAGCGATCGATACTATATTTCGATTCTAGCCTTTATTTTGGGCAATTGAGTGGAAGATTATCCCTTTTCTGTCACTTTCGGAATATTAGTGACTAAGCTCTGGGAACTTGAGAAGGGGCCTTTAAGCAATGAGTGTGAAGAACCACAGAGACACAAAGAACACAAAGACCGATCGCTATTATATAAGTTAAACTTGTTACACAAAGAATAAGAGATCCGATTGGTTCGCACACTGGTGCTGTTGATTAAAAAGATAAATTCTCAAAACTTGCTATGATCTAACAAGATTGTTAATGCACTTTCTCGGCTTAATTATCCCCTGCAATGACGCGCCAAATTCACGACCAATTTGCCAAGGAATATTTAGAAGAACTCTTAGGGACTCTAGGGACGATTAAAAAGAGCAAGAAAGTCAAGAGTGAAGTCCAAGAAATCGATGTCTGGTTTGAACCAGCCAGTTCAGCATCAAGGACTGAATTACCCTTGGGCATACTCGCTAAAATGGCGGCGACTTGCTGCTTATTTGAACCCTTCCGTAACCCACCCTCCGAGGTAGAGATTCGCAGTTGCATCTCAAAGTTATATGCGGTTCATGGCGAAGTCTTAAGGAAGGCGAAAAGGACAAGCAAAACTCTAACAGAAGCTGAACTACCAGTTCTCTGGATTTTAACGCCTACTTTTTCGGCGAGAATGATTGAAGAAGTCGTGGGAATCCCCCCTTCATTCCTACCAGAAGAGGGGATGAAAGAGGAGTGGGGAAAAGGAGTTTATTTTTCCCCTAGCCTGTTCAAAACAGGAATCGTCGCCATCCATCAATTACCAATCAATGAGGAGACTTTATGGTTGAGGGTGCTAGGGAAAGGAGGTACACAGAAACGAGCAGTAGAAGAATTAGTGCAATTGCCTGAAGGTAATCCCTTCCAAGAGAATTTACTGGAAATTCTGGCCAACTGGCGCAAGAGTTTGGAATTAAGAGATAATTTAAGTGCCGAAGAACAGGAGGAGATTATGAACCTATCACCAGCTTATTTACAACAACGAGAAGAGTGGAAACAAGAAGGGATACAAGAAGGGATACAAGAAGGGATACAACGAGGCAGTTTAGAAGAACGGTATTCCCTGATAACCAGTCTTCTGGAAGGACGCTTTGGCAGCCTGGATGCAGAATTATCTGGTCTGGTGGAACAGATTGCCCAACTTCCCATCTCGGAACGCACCGGGTTACTTCTTTCTCTGGCTAATTTATCTCGCTCAGAACTGTTAGAAAAATTCAGGGAAAATTAAACTTTTAATACCCCTAAGCTAGGAAAAACTATTCCCAAGCATTAATAGAAAACGGGTTTCTCGGAGAAACCCGTTTTCTGTGCGTTACTCAACGGATTTAGTATGACAACTGATAAAAACACCTCCAATTAATGAAGGGGAATTGTGGGATTTTATTGATGGTTTTAGGAGACTTTTGTGGTTTCTTTTTCCGAAAAGACGGACAACAAAATGACAATACATATTTTGCTTTTTATAACTGTATTATAAGCTACATTTTTATAAATATTTTACATTCCTCTCCGTCAGGCTTCTTTGGCAAGGTTAAGAGCGATCGCATTCTATCTCTAGTAGTCATTAATGCCGTTGACTAGAGCTAAGTTAAGATTGAAGGGCATTCAGTTGTTAACTCATGTAATTCTTGAGTAGGGCGAAAATATGACGACACTACTTGTGCAAGCGACCTCGGCTCCTCTGATGATTGATCTTCCTTGGATTATGCCGATGACGGAGGAGCAGTTTTATGAATTTTGTTTAGCCAATCGAGATTTACGCATTGAACGCAGCGCTAGTGGAGAAGTGATCGTTATGCCCCCTGCTTTTTCAGATACGGGTAATCGCAATTTTAATATAGCTGTGCAACTGGGGAGTTGGTCAGAACTAGATGGAACGGGGCTTGGGTTTGATTCTAGTGCGGGTTTTACGCTGCCCAATGGCGCGACTCGTTCACCGGATGCTGCTTGGATTAAATTAGAACGCTGGAATGCTTTAACAGAAAAACAAAAAGCCTCTTTTGCCCCCATCTGTCCCGATTTTGTGATTGAATTGCGTTCTGCTAGTGATACGGTATCCAGTTTGCAGAAAAAGATGGAAGAATATATTGCCAATGGTACTTTATTGGGTTGGTTAATCGATCGCCAAAATCGCCAAGTCTATATTTATCGTCCCCATCAAGAACCAGAGATTTTAAATGCTCCTGAAACCATTAGTGGTGATCCAGAATTGCCTGGGTTTGTATTAGTAATGGCTAAGATTTGGTAAATGTGATCGATGATGAAAGGTTCCGTCAATATAGAACAACTAATCACGATTAACGCTGTCCTATATTGTTGCTCACGGGAATTCTCAACACCGATAGAACAGCGATAACTAATCATCCTGTTAAGATTGGGTCAGGGTAGCCAATTCTAAGGCTAAAGGATCAACCCGGCGTAAATTTGCCCCTAATGCTCTTAATTTACCCTCTAAATTATCGTAACCTCGATCGAGGTGATGGAGTCCCTGCACAATAGTAGTCCCCTGGGCTGCTAATCCTGCTACCACCAAAGCTGCCGAAGCGCGTAGATCCGTGGCCATCACCGGCGCTCCAGAGAGGAAAGGCACACCGCGCACTAAAGCCACATTTCCTTTGACCTTGATATCTGCTCCCAGACGCTTTAATTCGGCCACATGACGCAGACGGTTTTCAAAAACCGTCTCATTAACCACGCTACTGCCCTCGGCTAAAGTTAATAGAGCCATAAATTGGGCCTGCATATCCGTGGGAAAACCGGGATAGGGTAGGGTTTCCATATCGGTGGCTTTTAAGTCTCTAGGGATAATCCGCAGACGATTGGGTCCATCTTCCACCACTTCCGGACCGATTTCGTGCAGTTTGGCAATTACCGAAGCTAAATGGCTGGGAATCACGGGATAAAGACTAATTTCTGAGCGGGTAATCGCCCCGGCTATCAGTAAAGTCCCGGCTTCAATGCGATCGGGAATGATATTATAATCGGTACTGTGCAGACGGGAAACTCCCTCAATGACAATTGTATTGGTCCCAGCACCGCGAATTTTTGCCCCCATGGAAACACAAAAATTGGCTAAATCAATCACCTCTGGCTCCTGGGCCGCATTGCCGAGAATGGTTTCCCCGAACGCTAAAGTCGCCGCCATCATTAGGGTTTCCGTCGCTCCCACACTGGGATAATCCAGATAAATATTCGCCCCTTTCAGACGACCATTACCCTTAACGCGGGCGTGTACCATGCCACCATCGATTAATACATCTGCGCCCATTGACTGTAGGCCCCTAACGTGCAGATCCACTGGTCTGGCCCCAATGGCGCAGCCGCCGGGGAGGGGAACTTTTGCTTCTCCTAAACGGGCTAAAATCGGTCCGATGGCGAAAAAACTGGCCCGCAACTGGGAGACGAGATCGTAGGGCGCTTGAGCTTGTTTGAGGTCTCTGCCATCAATCTCTAGTCTATCTCCAGTGCGACGGACCTGCACGCCCAGGGCCGAGAGAATTTGACTCATCCGCTCGATATCGGCCAGGGCAGGTACATTACTAATCTGGCACTCGTCGGAGCAGAGTAAAGCTCCCGCCATAATCACGAGAGCGGCATTTTTGGCACCACTGATCTTGACTTCACCCCGGAGAGAGTGACGACCTTGAATTTCTAAATAGGGATGCTCGGTATCGATGGTCATAGGATGATTCATTTATCTTAGTTGGGAGTCTTGGCTAAGGAAAGCTTCGGTAAAATTAGACTGCATCTTATCAGATTTTTGAACGAATTATCGGTGATTCTACCTCGAAAAACGATTTTTGTCTTAATTATCTCAACTATCTTGACTTATGGATTGTCCGATAGTATAATAAGAGATCGTGAAAGAAAAATGCGGAACTGGCGGAATTGGTAGACGCGCTAGATTCAGGTTCTAGTGTCTGCAAAGACTTTCGGGTTCAAGTCCCGAGTTCCGCATTATCTCCCTCAAAACGTAGTTATTTAGGGCAGCCCTAGCGGGGTGAAAAATCCGATTGGCTATGATTAGCAGTGTTCAAAACCCTTTAATCAAGCAAATTCGCAAGCTACACCGCACTAGAGAGCGACAGGAGCAGAATTTGTCCTTAATTGAGGGAACCCACTTACTAGAGACGGCTTTAGCGGTGAATTGTTCCCTAGAAACGGTCTGTTTGACAGAAAAGTGGCAGCAAAGACAGGGAGAATTAGCAGAGAAACTTCAAAATCAAGCCAGACGAGTCGAGATAGTTTCCCCGGAAGTCCTCGCTTCCCTAGCAACCACGGTTAATCCCGATGGTGTGATTGCCACTATTGCCCGTGATCACCTTCATCCAGTCCCCCAAAATCCGCTACAATTGGGCTTAGTTTTGGAAAGATTGCAGGATCCGGGTAATCTCGGCACTATTATCCGCACTGCCGTGGCTACAGAGGTACAGGGTATCTGGTTAAGTCTTGATAGCGTCGAAATCGATAACCCCAAAGTGATCCGCAGTTCCGCCGGGGAATGGTTTCGATCGCCCCTGGTGGTAGAATCGGATTTATCGGCTTTGGTGAAAAAATATCAAGCACAGGGGGTAAAAGCGATTGCGACTTTACCCACAGCCACAAAAAACCACTGGGAGATTGATTTTACCCGTCCGACTTTAATATTATTAGGCAATGAAGGAGCCGGTTTATCGCCCCAATTAGCGACTTTAGCCGATGAAACGGTGAAAATTCCCCTCTTTGGTGGTGTGGAATCTTTAAATGTTGCGATCGCTACTGCTGTCATCCTCTACGAAGCTAGAAGACAATTATCCTACAGTAGGGTGGATTAGCGTCAGCGTAATCCACCGTTAAACTAGACAAGAATTAGAGATTTATGTATTCTCGTTTTCTGTCTCCCAATTTAAATCATCTAGCATCTTCAATAATAAATCGATGAATACGATAATTGCTCCACCCTCCTCTGGTTTAGGATCGATGAATCGATGAGCGTAACGGTTACGAAAAAGCTTCATTGTACCCGAATATAAATCACGGTATGCCTCTAATTCTTCTGATGGAAGCTTATCTTTTTGTACAGATTTATTACTTCCAAAAATTAGGTTAACAATACCATTACCCGTGGCTTTTTGATTAATATTATCAATATTTCCCAGTTTCCTCATGCGGTCCTCTAAAACCACTGTCGCATTGCGAATCGCAGTATCCCACGCTTTTGGATTATCTCCACCCGCACTCACAGAAAAACGGACTCTCTCCCATAGTTCGGAGTCTAAATGTTCAACTTCAGTTAAGGGAATTAGATGAGGAATAGCCGAGCGATCGGGTTCGTCAAAGTTAGAATCAACCGCTTCATAAGCTTTTCCTGTTAGAGCGCCTTTGTATTGATGCTGGCTTTTTTGTTGCCATTTAATATAACCATATTCTTCTAATATATCGAAGGTTGCGAATTCGACATAAGGAGTGCTATCAGAACCCTTGTAATCAACCCAACCATAATCTGTAAGATTCCTAATGTACCAAATACTGTCCTCTTTAAGATTACCAGCCCGTACTTCTTTAACTATCCATTGCAAAAGTTTTTTTTGATTGTCTGTTAAACTCATATTTACACCTCGAAAAGTAAACAACAGTACCATTATACTATGTACTTTTGATTTTCGTAACGGGAATTTGCTAAAATTGACCTTTATATAAATCCCTCGGATAGGTGAAACTGTTTCTATGAATAGTGCAATTTGAGACAGTCAACCAATTTTTTACACTTCCGTTTTTTTGGCAAGTTTTGGCGGAATTTGCTCGGCTGTTAAGGTGACAATTTGGCCATCTTTGAAAATGCTGATAGATTCTCCTAAGAGGCGGTGTCTCTCAATTGCTTCTGCGATTGCGACTCTAACACCTGTATCGATTTTCTGATGCAGTTCCGTTAAGGTGGGTTCAGTCATTTTAGTTTCTGGTAATGATTCGGAAGCAGAAGTGTTGAACGTGGAAAAAAGTCGTACAAAATTTGATATTATAGATAAGAAAACAAAGTAAATATACACCAATAAATGTGAATAAGCCATGCTAACAATTTTCCCAAAACTAATGAAAGAGCTTCTCAAGCCACTCCCCAAAAATGACTATCCCGCATTAAGTACATTTACTTTTGTGTCCTGTTGGATAGGTTTTGCGCTGGATAAAAGTATCGTCAGCATGAGAGACTTAAGCGCACGCCTGAAAATGCAAGGAATTAATGTCAATACGTCAACGTTTTCTAAGGCGAGTAAAATCCGAGAGACAGAACCATTTGA
>NZ_JBHFLL010000051.1:0-7881 GCF_041928595.1 Microcystis sp. BLCC-F209 | reverse complement strand
TTTTCCCTTAAATAATGGTTTTTCTTCACCATATTTAGGTAACTCATCCCTATCTAAAGCACTGGATTGTGAGGTATAGGATTCTTCAGTTATTATGACTTTTATTCCTTTTAATTGAGCTTTGTAGGTTAACATTTCTATTAATCTATAATGGGGAATATTAACAAATTGTTGATTATTCCTTTTTCCTAGATTAAGACATTGTTTTATCCGCTCATTATGCCCAATTATTAATGTCCCTATTTGATGAATAATACACCAATCTATTACTCTTTTACTGGCTGTGTGTAGATAATTTTCTACTCGACAGTTTCGTTTATGGGTTAGGAATAGCAATCTCTTAGATGAGGGTTGATTATTTCTGGTTTTCAGTTGAGTTTGTAAGCGGGAACTTCGATGGTGGGGCCGCTCATGGGTTAGACTCCTAATTAATTGGTGCGCTCACCAATGATTGTAAATTGTAGAGTGCGTGTTTGCGGTTAGTAATTCGGTCAAAAAAATAAAACTAACAATCCAGGCACCAAGCGCCAATTCTATGATTAATTCTACCAAATCTGTTTTTCATAGTGTGATTAACTCCTAATCGAACTTTAAAAACCCGCTTCCCACTTCCCACTCTCCTATACTTGTTAAACAGCATTTAGGACCATGACCATCCCTAAATATTTGCTCCGATTTTTTATAGTAAGGTTATACTATTAAGGAAGCAAAGACGAAATTCTAGGGTTAAGCAATGGTTAGACAACTCGACGACAGCCCGAAAACCACAATCGTCTATCCCGATAGCGACGGTAAACCGATGGCCGACAATACAAGACAATTTCGCTGGATTACGACGATAAAAGCGAATTTAGACTGGTTATTTGCCAATAATGCCGATGTTTTCGTCGCCGGTGATTTACTCTGGTATCCCGTGGAGGGAGATAATAAGACTCGACAAGCACCCGATGTCATGGTAGCTTTTGGCAGACCGAAAGGGGAAAGGGGATCCTATCGACAGTGGAAAGAAGAAAATATCCCCCCGCAAGTGGTTTTTGAAATTCTCTCTCCGGGTAATACCCAAACGGAAATGACCAGAAAACTACTGTTTTATGACCGTTATGGTGTGGAAGAATACTACATTTATAATCCCGATAAAAATGATTTGGGTGGCTGTATTCGTCGGGAAAATCGGCTCGAAAGTCTGGAAAATCTCGATAATTGGGTAAGTCCTCGCTTGGGCATCCGTTTTCAATTGGCCCAACCAGAGTTAATCTTGTATTATCCCGATGGTCAACCTTTCACCAGTTACAACCAAGAACGGCAACGGGCCGAAACGGAACGACAACGGGCCGAGGCGGAAAGTCAACGGGCCGAAGCGGAACGACAACGGGCCGAACGATTGGCGGCAAAACTGCGGGAGTTAAATATTAATCCCGAAGAAACTTAAAAAAAATTATTGATCTACTCAATCGATCGAGATAGTCTCGCTACAATGAAAGTAGATAAATATCAAGTCCTCTAGCTAGAGTCGGAACAGTAAGCCCAGAAAAAATGCGCTAGGGCAGGGTTGACTAAATCGACGAAGCAATCGCTAAATAGGGGTAATTTCCGTCCACTTCTCCCCAATCCTGAACAGGAGAGGCAGAACCGAAGAATTTCTATAAAATTTCGGTAAGGGTGGAAAGATCAAGTAAGTTAGCGTTAGGGCTTAATCTTCGCCACGGAAAGTTAGAACTATGACAGTTTGTGAATATCGGCCAGGTTTAGAAGGAATTCCCGCCGCCCAATCGAGTATCAGCTTTGTGGATGGGCAAAAGGGAATCTTAGAGTATCGGGGCATTCGGATTGAGGAACTCGCCGAAAAAAGTACCTTCCTCGAAACCGCCTATCTCCTTATCTGGGGTGTTCTGCCCACGGGGGCGGAACTGGAAGAATTTGCCGATGAAATCCGTTATCATCGACGCATCAAGTACCGTATCGAAGACATGATGAAATGCTTCCCCGAAAAAGGCCATCCCATGGATGCGCTACAAACTTCGGCGGCGGCTTTGGGTTTATACTATGCCAGGCGGGCCCTGGATAATCCCGACTATATCCGTCAGGCAGTAGTCCGGCTATTAGCGAAAATCCCGACTATGGTGGCGGCGTTTCAATTGATTCGCAAAGGTAATCATCCCATTCAGCCCAACGATAGTCTTGATTATGCGGCCAATTTCCTCTATATGTTGACGGAAAGACGACCGACGGATTTAGCGGCGAAGGTTTTCGATGTCTGTTTGACTCTCCACGCCGAACATACCATGAATGCCTCGACTTTTTCGGCCATGGTGACGGCTTCCACTTTAACCGACCCCTACGGTGTCATCGCTTCAGCAGTGGGAACTCTCGCCGGCCCCCTCCACGGTGGGGCAAACGAGGAAGTATTGTTAATGTTAGAGGAAATCGGTTCGGTGGCTAATGTTCGTCCCTATGTGGAAAAATGTATCGCCAATAAACAAAAAGTTATGGGTTTTGGACACCGGGTATATAAAGTTAAGGATCCCCGGGCGACGATTTTACAAAATCTTGCCGAACAATTATTCGCAGAATTAGGTTCCGATGAATACTACGATATCGCCCTAGAATTAGAACAGGCAGTGGTGGATATCTACGGCGAAAGAGGTATCTATCCTAATGTGGATTTCTATTCGGGATTGGTCTATCGGAAATTAGGCATCCCCAGTGATTTATTTACCCCGATTTTTGCCATCTCCCGGGTGGCTGGTTGGTTGGCCCACTGGAAAGAACAATTAAATACTAACCGCATTTTCCGTCCTACCCAAATATACACTGGAGAACACGAAGTCCCCTATACACCGATCGAACAACGTTCTTAGATTTTATTTCCCATTCTTGATGGAAACACGGTTTCTCGCCTTTGTCAATCTTTCCTAGGCGAGATTTTTTGTCTCATTTCCTGTTATATTGATGGGGCAAGGAAACAGTCCAGCGGCTTTCAGCTTGGTCAGTTTCGGTGTATATAGCCAGACAAGGTCTTTACTTCTAGATAGTCGGACAGAAAAATATTAAAGATTATGGTGAAATTTTGGTGCAGATTAACGGTATTTTTAATTTTTGGTTTATTGCTGATTTCCCTAACTGCTTGTGGTAATCAAGTTAGACGCAATCAAGTGGTCATATCGGTATTAAGTGACCCAAAAACCTTTAATGCTGTTTTATCGGCCGAATCCCCGAATATTTTTGGTTTAACCTACGAAGGACTATTAACAGAAAATCCCATTACTGGCAAAAAAGAACCGGTCTTGGCAGAATCTTGGACAATTTCCGATGATAATTTGAACATTATTTTTACTATCAGAGAGGGTTTAAAATGGTCAGATGGTCAACCCTTAACCGTTGATGACGTGGTTTTTACCTATAAAGACTTATATCTAAATCCTGATATTCCTAACAACTACCGCGATAGTTTAAGAATAGGATTAAAAAAAGAATTTCCAGTTATTACTAAACTAGATAATCGCAGAATCGAATTTAAACTACCCGAACCTTTTGCTCCTTTTTTAGATGCTGTCAGTTCACCGATTTTACCTAAACACGCTTTAGAAAAAACTATTCAGAAAAAAAGCCCCGATGGTAGGTTAGAATTTCTCTCCACTTGGGGGTTAGATACTCCTCCCGATAAAATTGTTTTTAATGGTGCTTATAAACTAAAAGAATATATCACGGGACAAAGGATTATTTTTGAGAATAACCCTTACTATTGGAAAAAAGATGACCAGGGACAACAATTACCCCATATAACTTCAGTAATTTGGGCAATTGTTGAATCTCAGGATACAACTTTACTACAATTTCGTTCGGGAAGTTTAGATTCTATTGCGGTAACTCCCGAATTTTTCTCCCTCTTAAAAACTGAAGAAGAAAGAGGAAATTTCACTATTTTTAATGGGGGACCTGCCTACGGAACCCAATTTATCGGTTTTAATCTCAATCAAGGCAAACGCGACGGAAAACCCCTAGTAGATCCGATTAAATCCAGGTGGTTTAATAACTTAAATTTCCGCCAAGCTATTGCCTACGGCATTAATCGTCAAAGAATGATTGATGATATCTATCGAGGATTGGGAGAAGCACAAAACTCTTTTCTTTCTATCCAATCTCCTTTTTACGATAAAACCCTGAAAGGTTACGATTATAATCCCGAAAAAGCCAAAGAATTATTATTAGAGGCGGGATTTAAGTATAATAGTGATAATCTGCTAGTCGATGCTGATAATAATCCCGTTAGATTTAACCTGATTACTAACGCGGGTAACAAAATCCGGGAAGCAATAGGGGCGCAAATTAAAAATGATTTAGCCGCAATAGGAATTCAAGTGGATTTTCAAGCGATCGCTTTTAGTAATTTAGTTGATAAACTAAGTAATAGTCTAGATTGGGAGGCCCATATTTTAGGTTTTACCGGTGATAACGAACCCCACGCCCCCAATATTTGGTATGTAGATGGAAATCTCCACGCTTTTAACCAACAACCTCAACCCGGCAGCCCGCCAATTCAAGGCTGGCAAGCGGCGGATTGGGAGAAAAAAATCGCCGATTTATACGTCAAAGGTTCCCAAGAATTAGACTTTGAGAAGCGCAAAGTTATCTATAATGAAATTCAACAACTTCAACAGGAATACGTCCCGTTTATTTATCTAGTTAATCCCCTCGCTTTGGGGGCTGTGCGTAACTGCTTTGAAGGAATACAATTCTCTGCCTTGGGTGGAGCATTCTGGAATCTAGAAGAATTAAAGAAAACCTGTGGAGGTGTTTAATGACTCATTTTGGTTTCCTCTGTCCTACAACTTCTGGACATATTTATTCTCTCCTACCTTTAGGAAAAGAATTACAAAAACGCGGTCATAAAGTTACCTGTTTTTTAACTCTTGATGGTGAAGAAATGGTGCAAGCAGCCGGGTTAGATTTTCAGGCAATTGCACCCGACAAATATCCGAAAGGCACATCAGCCCAAAATTTAGCCGAAATTGGTCAATTACGGGGAACGGCCGCCGTCCGACGCACGGTACAATTAGTGACTAATTCTACAGCGACCCTCTTTGAAACTATCCCTCAAGAGATGCGTCGCTTGGGAATTGATGCCCTAATTGTCGATCAAGTTTCCGCCTCAGGGGGTACAATCGCAGAAAAATTGGCTATTCCCTTTATCAGTTTTTGTTCGGCATTGGTTTTAAATCGTGACCCGCTCATTCCGCCCTTTATGACCAGTTGGGACTATAATCCCTCATTTATCGGGGTTATTCGCAATAAAATTGGCTATAAACTCCTTGACTCTCTGACTCGTCCCCTGAATGAGTTAATCAACCGGCAGCGTCAAGAATGGGGGTTAATTCCCTATCAAAACATCAATCAACGCTATTCCCCCCTTGCCCAAATTAGCCAACAACCTGCCGAATTCGAGTTTCCTCGGCCAAATTTACCCGCTCACTTTCACTTTACGGGTCCCTTTCACGATTCCTCCACCAGAAAAACGATTCCTTTTCCCTACGAAAAATTAACCGGACAACCCTTGATTTACGCTTCCCTCGGTACAATTCAAACTCGCCTACAATCGACCTTTAATGCGATCGCCGAAGCCTGTGCCGATTTGCCGGTACAATTAGTTTTATCCTTGGGCAACACCGACTCTAACATTCAAATAACGACAAAAAACGCCCTAGTTGTTCCCTATGCTCCCCAATTAGAGCTTTTAACCAGAGCCTCTCTGACTATCACCCCCGCAGGCTTAAATACTACCATAGAATCCCTTGCTCAAGCTGTACCGATGGTGGCCATTCCCATCGCTAACGACCAACCGGGGGTATCTGCTCGGATAAAATGGTCGGGGACAGGGGAAGTGATTCCGATTTCCCGTCTAGAAGTTCCCCGTTTACAAAAGGCCATTGAAAAGGTATTATCCTTCCCCAGTTACCGAGAAAATGCCCTGAGAATGCAAAAAGCGCTACAGAAGACTGGAGGAGTGAAAATGGCCGCCGATATCGTCGAAAAAGCCATTTCTACCGGCCAACCCGTCCTATCGGTAGAATAACCAGGGTCTGCTGAAAAAGTTTTTTCTGGGGACGGGGTATGGGGTGTCGGGTTTTAAAAACGTTATCGAAAACAATTGACAAAAATCGCCCTTTATAACCCGTCCATGGCCTAACACAAACCGAAGAACTATAAAGATTAGATTGAACATTTCTGTGATTTCTGTCTAACAGCAATGGTCAGCGGTGATGAATGAACTAGAACATCGCCGCTTCATCGTGTTAGCTGGCTTGTGCTTAGAGTGTAAGTTTGCGGAGAAATCATGCGTATAGTAACTGATTATTAATACTATCAACAGTCAACGTGTTGACTAAAACACCAACCCGTTGCACGACCTCGTAGGCAGTTTTCTGAGGGACAACAATAATTCCACAATGTTCTCTGCCTTCCTCTATGAATTGAAGATGCAATCGTTCAAAATCAACTCGGTTGTGGGTGACAAGACACTACCTAAAGAAGCGGCAAATTCTAATTGTTCGCTGTCAGTTTTGCCCAAAGTTGACTGCTCAGGAACAGTGGTGACATCTAAACCACGAGAACGCAGAAGTGTTGCAACTAACGCCGACATATCTTCGTCCATGTAAAGCGAAGCAAATATGCTCATAGCTTACCCAAAGCTGCCTTTACAGAAGGATGCACCAACTCATCGGGGACTTGGTTACGTTCAATGTACTCGTTAATTTCTGCTTGATGATCCAAATAAAAACTCAAGGCATCGAACACTTGTGCTAAGGTCAAATGAGGTAAATGAGTTGGAATTTCCTCTGGCATCACACCTAATCGCCACAGACCTACGATTGCGCGAATAGATGTGCGAGTGCCTTCAATAATTGGCTCTCCACCTAAAATCTCATTGTTTCTGGTGACATAACGTGAAAGAGTGATAATCGTCATGGAATTAGGTCTCTTAGGGAAATCGCTGATTCTATTTTAGTCAGGGACAGACATGACTTGATCATGGCATCTAGTCGCTAGAGGAATCCTAGGCTAGATGTTTTTTCGGCAACTTAACCTAGTACTCTACAATATCGTCAATCACACTACAGGGGATGCGATGCAATAACAATCATATTAATCAAGTACAAATATAGTTCTGATTAAGCCGCCAAATCTATAATATTTTTTCCCTGTAGTCGGAATTGTTACGACATCCTCATCACTGCACTTTTGCCAGCCTCCTTGTTGCGGGGAATAAATACGAGTGTATTTATTTTGGATGGCGATACATTTTCCCGTTGATATAGGGATAAAGCAATATCCATCTTGATATATAGCACCTGATATGCTACGTTTGACTCCATTTTCTGAACATTCATATTGGCGACGAGATTGGACAATTAGGTGGCCTTTGTCTAAGGTGTCAATCTCTACTGCGACAGAGGGGAAAAAAGTGGTAGCTGCGCTTGCAAGCAGTAGATAAGTGATCAGGTTACAATTTTTCATTCTTAATTCTCTCAACTAAGTTGTGTTTTTGAGTTAGCGAGTTGTTGTCTCAGTTGTTGAGCTTATTGGTCGCGTTGTTCCAAATAACTGTCAATTTCCTGACTATTTCCCCTTTTGCCTCTTGCACCTTGCCTTTTGCCTGTCCTCATAAGTAGCCTATACTCAACGGATTTAGTAAGCTAAAACGCACTTAAACCACCTAAAATAGAAATAGTAATTTTAGAAAAATCCTACTTATGCCAGCCAAAGATTTCCTAGACTTAGAAGAAAAGAAAAACTTACAAAAAGCTCTTAAAGAAGAAGAAAGAGCAGAGGTTAGGGAAAGAATTTTAATGTTTCTCTTGCTAAACGACGGAAAAACTCAACGAG
>NZ_JBHFLL010000050.1:0-8856 GCF_041928595.1 Microcystis sp. BLCC-F209 | reverse complement strand
GGTCAAAAGTCAAAGCGATATTAAGAAAACTGAAGGCAAGAACTTACAAAGACTTAATAGAAGGGATTGAATTAGCTATGTTAGAAGTTACTCAAAAAGATATTCGCAATTGGTTTACTCACTGTTGCTACTGTACCTCATGAGTCAGAGAATTGCTATAATCAGCGAACTCTGGCAAGAAAAAGAAACTTGACAAAAGCAATCAATAGATGTTTGAATGGGAGCAGTCACCACAAACCAAATCTAATCTCAAGATGCCATACTCCTCCAAAACTTCCTAAAAATACTTAATCTTTTGGAGAATGAGCAGACTTGAGTGAGAGAGGTCTATAAAGCAGAGCTTTAGAGCTTAAACATCTGATGAGTTAGGCCACTAAAGGGAAATTTCACTGGTAAATCAGCGTTTTTTACCCCAAACAATCACTTTTCCGAGATTAGGAAAAATATCGGTATTATTTTTACCGAAGACACTTCGCTCATTTACTATTAGGGGTCGGAAAAAACCATCTTCATCCTTCTCGAAACCGACTTTACCTATTGGCTCTGGTGGTGTTTGCCGTTGGAAAACTTGAAAATCCATGATTAACACACTTATGAAACCTAAATCTTTTAGTCAAGCCCAAAGAGACTTGATTAACCAAGAAAATCCTGCCCATCACTATGCCCTGATATCCGTCCACGGAGATCCGACCGCCGAAATTGGCCAAGAAGGGGCTGGAGGTCAAAATATTTATGTGCGCGAATTGGGATTAGGACTTGCCCAAAGGGGATGTCAAGTGGATATGTTCACACGCAGAGAAAATCCAAATCAACCTGAAATTGAAGAATTGGCCCCAGGTTGCCGGACAATCCGGCTAACGGCAGGTCCAAGGGAATTCATCCCCAGAACTGAGTTATTCAAATACCTGCCAGCCTTCGTGGCGGCTTGGTTGGACTTCCAAAGTCTTTCCCAGTGTTCCTATCGCCTTATCCACAGTAACTACTGGCTATCTGGTTGGGTCGGCTTGCAGCTAAAATTTCATCTGGGACTACCACAAGTTCACACCTATCATTCCCTTGCTGCAATCAAGTATCGCGACCTGAAAAACCCCCCCTCCATCGCTGCCATCCGGCATGGGGTGGAGTGGGCTTGTTTAGAGCAGTGTGATTGTGTGGTAGCTACCAGTCCCCAAGAGGCAGAAAATCTGCGTCAGTTATTGTCGGCTCAAGGCAGAATCGAGACAGTTCCCTGTGGTATTAATGCCGCTCATTTCGGTTCGGTCAGCCCAGAAATTGCCCGCCAAAAATTAAACATCGACCCAGAGATGCCAGTCATTCTCTATGTGGGTCGTTTCGACCCTCGCAAAGGCATCGAAACCTTGGTCAATGCCTGCGCTCGATTACCTGCTCCTTGGCTGCTGTACTTGGTAGGAGGTAGCCGGTCTGGAGGCAGTGATTGCCAAGAACAGCAACGCATCCGTTTCCTAGGCAAAACTCTCGGTTTAGAATCAAGGATTATCTTTACCGGTCGGGTTTCCCAAACCGACTTACCCAGCTACTACGCCGCTACCGATGTTTGTGTCGTGCCTAGCTACTATGAGCCTTTCGGGTTAGTGGCCATCGAAGCCATGGCGGCGGGAACGCCGGTGGTTGCCAGTGACGTAGGCGGTCTCCGACATACGGTCGTCCATAATCGCACGGGTCTGCTCGTTCCCCCGCGCAATGCCGAAGCTCTAGCAACAGCTCTAGGGGAACTACTGGCCCGGCCAGAGAAGCGGCAGTCCATGGGTCGCTTGGGGCGTGAGTGGGTCGAGTCCCGTTTTAGTAGTGGGGCGGTAGCCAGACAAATCCTCTCCCTTTATCAATCCCTGACCCTGGAAAAATCCGCCCCAGAAGGTGTTCTGCCGAAGCAAAGTTTAATTACAGCTTTACAAAAGCGAATACAGCAAGAGCTAGGATTAAAAAAGGGCAACAAAGAGAGTGAATTGAGGCATCTCGCCGCCATGGAAAAGTTGATCCAAGTTCTCCAAGAAGGGGTGAAGGTGTCCAGGGAGCAACTCTATAATTTTTGAGGGAGCGGTATCTGCCCACTGAAATCCTTACCAGTTCGCCAACCCCAAACTAGCAATTTTTTAAGGAGTCACCATGGCTGAATTGATTGAAGCCATCGCTAACAGCAATGAGAAAAAAGATCTACAGCAATTTCTGCACCAACTCAGACAACTGGAAAAACCTTACCTACTTAGAAATGATCTTCTTACAGCCTTTGCCGACTACTGCCAACGTCTAGATAAACCCGCATCGTTTCGGCAATCCTCCCTTCTAGCTAAACTGATCTACTATACCCAAGAAACCATCCTAGAAAGCGAGAGTTTTTGTCTGGTGGTGCGACCCCAGATTGCTCTCTCCCAAGCCTTTCGCCTGACGGATGACCTCACCTGTGAACCGATAAGCGTACAGGAGCTGCTGGACTTGCGTGATCGCCTAGTCCACCGATCCCATCCAGAGGAGGGAGACTTGCTAGAGTTGGATTTCCGTCCCTTCTATGACTACTCTCCCATCATTCGGGACGCGAAAAATATCGGCAAGGGGGTGCAGTTCTTGAACCGGTTCCTATCTAGTCGGCTTTTTCAAGCCGAACAAACAGGGGAACAATGGCTCCAATCAGCCTTTCAATTCTTGAGAATGCACCAATACAATGGTATTACCCTGCTGATTAATGATCGCATTGGCAATCAACGGCAACTATCCCAACAGGTTAAGGCAGCCCTAGACTTTTTGGAAAGCTATCCCAGCGAAGAACCCTACAGTAACTTACGTTTTGAACTTCAGTCCCTAGGGTTCGAGCCGGGGTGGGGAAATACGGCCAGCAGAATGCGAGAAAGCCTAGAACTACTCGATGGATTAATCGATGCCCCCGACCACCAATCCCTAGAAGCTTTCCTCTCTCGTATTCCTATGCTTTTCCGTATTGTTCTGGTGTCCGTCCACGGTTGGTTCGGACAGGAGGGGGTATTGGGAAGGCCGGATACCGGCGGTCAGGTGGTTTACGTCCTTGACCAAGCCCGCAGCTTGGAACAACAATTGCGAGAAGATATCTTTTTGGCGGGATTGGAGGGCTTAGGCATCGAGCCGAAGATTATTATTCTGACCCGATTACTCCCTAACAGTGAGGGGACTCGCTGCGACCAAAGACTAGAAAAGGTCTACGGTACGGATAATGCCTGCATCCTGCGGGTTCCCTTCCGGGAATTTAATCCCAAACTCACCCAAAACTGGATTTCTCGCTTTGAAATCTGGCCCTATTTAGAAACCTTCGCCCTTGATGCTGAAAGAGAAATATTAGCGGAATTTCAGGGGCGACCGGATCTGATCATCGGTAACTATTCCGACGGCAATCTCGTGGCCTTTCTCCTGGCCCGCAAATTGAAGGTGACCCAGTGTAATATTGCCCACGCCCTAGAAAAGTCGAAATATTTATTCAGTAACCTCTACTGGCAGGACTTAGAGGAACAATATCATTTTTCCCTGCAATTTACGGCGGATTTAATTTCTATGAATGCCGCTAACTTTATTATCAGTAGCACCTATCAGGAGATCGTGGGAACCAGCGATAGCGTCGGTCAGTACGAATCCTATCAGTGTTTTACTATGCCTGAACTGTACCATGTGGTCAGTGGCATCGAGCTATTTAGTCCCAAGTTCAATGTCGTCCCTCCAGGGGTGAATGAAAGTTACTTTTTCCCCTATACCAACCGGGAAGAACGTCTGCTGGGAGAAGGGGAGCGTCTGGAAGAACTGCTTTTTACCCTAGAAGCTCCCAGACGGGTATTCGGTCATCTGGACAACCCCGACAAGCGCCCGCTTTTTTCCCTTGCCAGACTCGACCGAATCAAAAACCTGACGGGATTGGCGGAGTGTTTTGGCAAAAGCGAGGCACTTCAGGAACAGTGCAACCTGATTTTAGTGGCGGGCAAGTTGCGAGCCGAAGATAGTACGGATCGGGAGGAAATTAGCGAAATTCAAAAACTGTACCACCTCATCGATCAGTACAACCTAGAGGGCAAAATTCGCTGGTTGGGAATAATGTTGCCGAAAGCTGATGCTGGGGAAATCTATCGTATTATTGCCGATCGCCAGGGTATCTTCGTCCAACCCGCCCTATTTGAAGCCTTTGGTTTAACGGTTTTGGAGGCAATGATCACGGGACTGCCGATTTTCGCCACCGAATTCGGGGGGCCGAGGGAAATCATTCAACACGGGGCTAACGGTTTTCTGATTAATCCCACTCATCCAGAAGAAACCGCCACTATGATTCTCGATTTTCTGGCTAAATGCCGGCAAGATCCCGATTACTGGCGGGAAATTTCTGAACAGGCGATCCAAAGGGTCTACAGCCACTATACTTGGAAAATCCACACCACGCGTCTACTCTCCCTTGCCCGCATCTACGGCTTTTGGAATCATACTTCCCAAGAAAATCGCGAGGAACTATTGCGCTATATCGAAACTCTGTTCTATCTCCTCTTTAAACCCAGGGCGCAACATCTGCTAGAAATCCACGGACAAAGATAAACAACCATGAGTAAATTTCTGCTGATTACCGATCTAGATAATACTCTAGTGGGCGATAGTCTGGCTACGGAAGGCCTCAATCGATCCTTAATGGCTCAACGGCAGCAATTTTATCTCGTTTATGCTACGGGACGCTCTTACCTTTCTGCCCGTCACCTGCAACAGCAAGCGCAACTTTTAGAACCGGACTACTGGATTACCTCCGTCGGCAGCGAAATCTATTATCGGGGTGAAGTTGATCCCCAATGGGCCCAACACCTCTGTCAAGATTGGGACCGGGAGGCGGTTGCAGCAATCGCCCAGCAGTTGCCATTCTTGTTGCGCCAGCCCGATAGCGAACAAAATCGCTGGAAAGTCAGCTTTCGGCTAGAGGAAAGGGCGGGTATCGGCAGCCTAGAACGGTTAGAAAGACGATTACAGCAAGCTCGACTAAATGCCCAGATTATTTTTAGCAGTGGACGAGATGTGGATCTGCTGCCCAAACAGGGTAACAAAGGACAAGCGGCCACCTATCTGCGTCAGTACCTAGGTGTTCCCCCAGAGGACACCCTCGTTTGCGGCGACTCTGGCAATGACATCAGTTTGTTCCAACAGCCAGCTAGAGGGGTAATCGTCGGAAACGCCCAGCCGGAACTCCTCCAGTGGTATTACCAAGACAATCGTCCTTGGCATTATCTGGCAAAATCCCCCTATGCTGGCGGTATTATTGAAGCCCTCTATCACTTTAATTTTCTTGATTTCGCTAACTTTCCCTCTTAAGTTAGCTGAAACCAAGCCAATTAACCCACGACAAAGTTAACTAATTTACCCGGGACAACAATCACTTTTTTGATTTCCTTACCCTCTAAATAACGTTGGGCGATTTCTGATTCCAGAGCGAGGGTTTCTAGGGTGCTTTTATCGGCACTAGCGGGAACTTGTATCGTGCCTCTGGTTTTTCCCAAAATTTGGATGACAAGGGTAATCTCGTCCACAATCAGGGCAGTGGGATCAACTTTTGGCCAGGGTTGCAGGTGAATTGATTGGCTATGGCCTAAAGCTTGCCATAATTCTTCGCTAAGATGGGGAGCAAAGAGGGAAAGTAAGATTAATAGGGTTTCGATTCCTTCCCGATAAATGGGGGATGCAAAACACTTATTATCCCCTAAAGCGTTACTGAGTTTCATCAATTCGGAAATGGCGGTATTAAATTGATAATCTCCTTCTAAATCCTCGGAGATTTCTTTAATAGCGGTGTGAATTGCCCGTCTTAAATCCTTGTCAGTTTTCGAGAAAGTTTCTATTTTTTTGACTTGCTTGGGTTTATTTTCAATATATTCGCTGACTAAACGCCACACCCGATTAAGAAAGCGAAATTGTCCTTCTACCCCCGCATCATCCCACTGTAAATCTTTTTCTGGGGGTGCAGTAAAAAGTATAAACATTCGGGCAGTATCAGCCCCATATTTTTCGAGAACTTTCAGAGGATCAACGCCGTTATATTTCGACTTAGACATTTTTTCAAAGAAGAAAGATAGAACTTCTCCCGTGTCTTTATCGCAATATTTATCCTCTTTATAGATAACATTTTCTGCGGGGACATATTTGCCAGTTTCGGGATTTTTGTAGGTTAATCCCTGTACCATTCCCTGGGTTAATAGACGGTTAAAAGGTTCATCGACATTAACTAAACCTCGGTCTCTTAAAACTTTGGTAAAGAAACGAGAATAGAGTAAATGTAGGATAGCGTGTTCGATTCCTCCGACGTATTGATCCACGGGCATCCAATCATTAACCTTCTCGAATTGAAAGGGTATATCTTCATTTTTAGCATCGGTATAACGGAGGAAATACCAACTAGAATCGATAAAGGTATCCATGGTGTCCGTTTCCCGTTTTGCGGGAGTGCCACAGCGAGGACAATCCACATTTACCCAGTCTTCTAATTTGGCTAAAGGAGAAGCACCTCGACCGCTAAATTCGACATTTTCTGGTAAAGTAACGGGTAAATTATCGATAGGTACTGGCACAGTTCCACAGTTAGGACAGTGGATAACTGGAATTGGACAACCCCAATATCTTTGACGGGAAATTAACCAATCCCGGAGACGATATTGTATTCTAGCTTTGCCGTAACCTTGGGCAGTGGCATAATCAATAATAGCGGTTTTTCCTGCTGTAGAATGCAGACCATTAAATTGAGCGGAATTAATCATAATTCCCGCTTCTGTGTAAGCATCTTTTAACTCAATTTCGCCACTTTCTGGAGTAATAACTATCTTAATTGGCAGGTTATTTTCCCGAGCAAATTTAAAATCGCGACTGTCGTGAGCCGGGACTCCCATTACTGCACCAGTACCGTATTCGTAGAGGACATAATCAGCAATTAAAATCGGAATTTCTTCACCAGTAAAAGGATTAATTGCCAGTCCTCCGGTTTTAATACCGCGTTTGGGTTTATCTTCGGCAGTTCTTTCTAATTCGCTTTCGCTGGCTATCTCTTGAATAAAAGTTTCTACGGCCGATTTTTGTTCGGGAGTGGTAACTTGTAAAGTTAAGGGATGTTCGGGAGCAAGTACCACATAAGTGACTCCATAAACCGTATCGGGACGAGTGGTAAAAACGGCAATTTTTTCTGTGGAGTTAACAAGAGGAAATTCTAAATAAGCACCTACCGATTTACCAATCCAGTTCGCCTGCATGGTTTTAACCCGTTCCGGCCAACCGGTAAGCTTATCTAAATCAGTGAGTAATTGTTCGGCATAATCGGTGATTTTTAGGAACCATTGCCGGAGTAATTTTCTTTCTACTTTAGCACCCGATCGCCAAGATTTTCCTTCACTATCTACCTGTTCATTGGCCAAGACAGTTTGATCGATAGGATCCCAATTCACTGCCGCTTCTTTTTGGTAGGCTAATCCTGATTCAAAAAACTGTAAAAATAGCCATTGGGTCCAACGATAATATTCCGGGGAACAGGTGGCAACTTCTCTTTCCCAATCGATAGATAATCCTAACTGTTGTAATTGCCGTTTCATCTGGGCAATATTTTGGTCTGTCCATTTTGCCGGAGGAACTCCCCTTTCAATAGCGGCATTTTCTGCGGGTAATCCGAAAGCATCCCACCCCATGGGATGCAGCACGCGATAACCCTGCATTCTTTTCAGACGGGCAATCACATCGGTAATAGTATAGTTGCGAACGTGACCCATGTGCAGGTTGCCCGATGGATAGGGGAACATGGAGAGGGCGTAAAATTTCGGTTTATCGGCGTTTTCTGGGGTTTTGTCCAATCCCATTTGCTGCCAAATCTTCTGCCATTTCTGTTCGATTTCTGCGGGGTTGTACGGCACTGGGGTCTTTTCTCCTGAGTTTTATCTATCCTTCCTATTTTACAGCAGCCGGCTGGGGGCGATTGCCAGTCTTGGGGCTATCCACCCTGCCAAAAACCCTCTCGGTTTTAGTGGTTAATTTGCACGGGGAATATTAAACCTCTTGCATAATTAACTTGTGAGGGTTCAAAAACGTCAAAAATAAGGATTAAATCGCATAAAATCTGTAAATAGACCATTTAACTGATTATTATTTCATTCTTAATTCTCCTGACTACTGACTACTGGCTACTGACTAGAAAATAGAAGCTGAAATAACGCCAATTCGTCGATCATAAGCTAAGACGCATTTAAAGCACTTATTCTTAAGATTAGCCGAATCTCCCCCAATCCCTTTACTGTTGCCTCTTGCCTCTTGCCTCTTGCCTCGTCTCAACAAGCAATTTAAATGCTTAACAGCTTACTAAATCCGTTGAGTATAAGCTACATATCAGGAGAGGTACTCCTGCAAGTGGAGTGACTCTTAAATTATTACAGATGTGTCAGCAGCTGCGTGTAAGCATCCCACCGAAAAACTAATGCGCTCCGGGGTTTGGGGGCGGCGCCACGCCCCCAACGGGGGGTTTGGGGGGTAGAACCCCCCAAAAGCTTGGATTGAGCGATAAAGTCGGAAGTAATACTAAATCCCTTGAGTCTAGGCTACATATCAGGAGAGGCACTCATGCAAAAGGGGGAATAAATAATCCGTTTTTAATAACCAGATTTAGGATCAGAATATTTTCATGTTTGGCGGTGTAACTTGTTGCATCAGGACTGACTCCTAACCCTAACAACAATTTTTGATTTTGGCTCTTCGTTACTTGGTATGGTTCGATAGGGGGGCATAAATCGACTAAATCCTTATCTGGCAAGAGACTTAATTGATTAGTTCGCTCTAGAGCAAAAACAATTGACAAAAATCGCTAAATGCCTTTCTCTATAAGGGTTCCAT
>NZ_JBHFLL010000005.1:0-15198 GCF_041928595.1 Microcystis sp. BLCC-F209 | reverse complement strand
ATTCTTGGGCTGCCCATTTCTCCATTTTTTTGCTTACCTCCACCTTAATTCCTTCTTTCAAAACTATACCTATCAATCGTTTCCCCTTTTTTTAAGTTTCTTCTCTTTTTGTTAAGAAAGATCTGACTAATGGATAGCTTAATAAGGGGGGCATCTGATAATTTTTAACGCCTACCTACTTATCAGTTATCAGTTCACTGATTATTGTTTACTAATAACCTATGAAAAAACTTAATCTAAATACCATTTTTCCAAAGTAATGGCATGGTATTATTCTTCTTCTAAGGTTAATCCTAACGCCTGTAAGCGTTCCGCTAGTCGATCCGCACGTTTTTTTTCTTTATCGGCACGTTTCTTTTCTTTATCAGCGCGTTTCTTTTCTTGACGCATTTGAGACTCTAACTCAACAGTTGTTAAAAATTTCTCTCCATCGGGACGGTACAATTCTAAACTAGATTTATCCCAGATAAAACGCATACCTAAGCGGGGACTTATCCAGTCATTGATGGGGATAATTTCTCTTAAATTTTCTCCCTGTCTTTGCCAACCTTGTAAACGACAGCGCATCGGGTTATATAAATAGTATTCTTCTACACTATAGGTGTCATAAAACTCTAATTTTCGACTCATTTCTGCTTTTGTATTCTTCGGTGATAGAATTTCAAAAACCACTTGAGGAGCGATATTTTCCTCCTGCCATTGACGATAGGAACCCCTTCGTCCTTTGGGACGGCCAAAAGCTACCATCACATCGGGAGCAACCGGTGAAACCAAAGTAGAACGCAGAGGATACCAGAGTAAATCTCCAGCAATAAACACCCTAGGGTCATCGGCAAAGATAATTTCTAAATTCTCCTTAATTTTAACAATCCACTCATATTGTTCGGTATTATCTGCCATCGGTTGACCATCACTATCGGGGAAAAGAAGATCGTCGTCAATATCAAGATAACTAACCATTGTCTTTTAATTTTAATAGATGGTTGTTTTTTGATTGTAGCAAGATAATTATGAATGATGAATTATGAATGATGAATTGGGGAGTGGGGAGAATGGGGTAATGGGGGAGTGGGGGAGATGGGGTAATGGGGGAGTGCGGGAGTGTGGGAGTGGAGAGGAGGGGAGGAGGGAGAAAAAAGCTGACAGCTACAAAAGGTCTTAAGCTGCGGTTATATCTAGTAGAGTCTATATTTATCAAAAAGTTAATTGACTAGAATCTATAAAGACGTTAGGATTGATGGTGACAAATAGTTGTTATTGAGAAGAGGATAAGAACTTGATACAGGCAACCCTGCACCAGTTAAGGGTTTTTGAGGCTACCGCTCGACACAGTAGCTTTACCAAGGCGGCCGAGGAGTTATTTATCACTCAACCTACCGTCTCAACCCAAGTCAAACAACTCACAAAAGCTGTGGGTTTACCGCTATTCGAGCAAATTGGCAAACGTTTATTTTTAACCGAAGCGGGTCAGGAATTACTGTTCACCTGTCAAGAGATTTTTGATAAATTGGACAACTTTCAAATGAAAGTGGCCGATATTAAGGGAACTAGACAGGGAAAGCTGACTTTAGGCGTAATTACTACCGCTAAATACTTTGTACCGCGATTATTGGGGGCATTCTGTCAACAGTATCCCGGTATTGACATCGCCCTGCAAGTGACTAATCATCAGAAACTGCAAGAGCGAATGTTAAACAACGAGGATGACCTCTATATTCTCAGTCAACCGCCGGAAGAAGTGGAACTTTGTTCTCAGTCTTTCCTCGAAAATCCCCTAGTGGTGGTGGCGCGACGAGATCATCCTTTGGTGGGCCAGAAAAATCTGCCCCTTGAGTGCCTCAACCATCAACCTTTTATTATGCGCGAATCGGGATCTGGAACCCGCCAAGCGGTACAAAAATTATTTAATCTCCACGATATTAAAGTTAGGGTGCGCTTGGAATTAGGCAGTAACGAGGCCATCAAACAGGCTATTTCTGGCGGTTTGGGAATATCGGTACTATCTAAGCACACTCTCATCTCGGAAGGAGAAAACGGCGAATTAGCCATCCTCGACGTGGAACAGTTTCCAATTCAGCGCAATTGGTACGTTTGTTACCTGGCCGGAAAACAACTTTCCGTGATTGCCGATGCTTTTTTCAAATACCTGCTGGAAGCTAGTCAAACCATCCCCATTCATGCCCCGTTAAAAAATGATCACAGCTTATTAGTGACCCATTAAACCTTAAACTTTAATTCAGGATCATTTTTCTTCTTGAGGTGGTTATATGTTCGAGTCCTTCAGCCAGACTATCTGGTTGGTACCTCTTTATGCCTTCGCCGGCGCACTTCTCGCCCTACCCTGGTCTCCCGGTATTATCCGGCAAACCGGCCCGCGACCGGCTGGTTATCTGAACTTGATCATGACCTGCTGGGCTTTTTTGCATAGCCTTTTTGCTTTGCTCGCCGTTTGGGGTCGTCCGCCGCAATCTATAGCATTTAATTGGCTAAATGCCGCAGATTTAAGCATATCTTTAGATGTGCAGATTTCGGCCGTTAATATCGGGGCTTTACTGCTAATTACCGGCTTAAACCTCGCCGCCCAGGTATATGCGATCGCCTATCTAGAAATGGATTGGGGTTGGGCAAGGTTTTATTCTCTCGTGGCTCTCTTTGAAGGGGGTATGTGCGCCCTAGTTATCTGTAATTCGCTATTTTTCAGCTATTGTGTGCTAGAAGTTCTCACCCTCGGCACTTATCTACTGATTGGTTTCTGGTTCAATCAATCTCTGGTGGTAACGGGGGCGCGGGATGCTTTCCTAACCAAACGGATTGGCGATTTAATCCTGTTGATGGGAGTGGTGGCCCTTTTACCCCTGGCGGGAACCTGGAACTTTGACCAATTGGCAGAATGGGCGGCTACAGCCGATTTAAACCCCAATGTGGCTAATTTACTCTGTTTAGCCCTGATTGCAGGTCCAATGGGCAAATGCGCTCAATTTCCCCTGCATTTATGGCTAGATGAGGCCATGGAAGGACCGATGCCAGCGACAATTCTGCGGAATACCGTCGTCGTTTCCACTGGCGCTTGGTTATTGGTCAAATTAGAGCCAGTGCTACAATTATCGCCCTTAACCTTACAGGTGATGATCATTGTTGGCTCTGTCACCGCTATCGGTGCGGGGTTAATTGCGATCGCCCAGATAGATGTCAAGCGCTCCCTTTCCTATTCCGTCAGTGCCTACATGGGACTGATTTTTATCGCTGTGGCCACCGGACAAACGGAAACCGCTTTAGTGTTACTCTTTACTTATGCGATCGCTATGTCCCTGTTAGTCATGGTGGTGGGTAACATCGTTTGGAATAATATCAGCCAAGATTTAAGCCAATACGGCGGTTTATGGTCTCGTCGTCCCGTTTCTGGCATTTGTTATCTCGTCGGTGCCGCTAGTTTAGTCGCACTGCCTCCCTTTGGTGGTTTTTGGTCCTTAGCCCGCATGGGCGATCGCCTCGCAGAAATCAGTGGTTTACTGTTATTAGTGCTATTGTTGGTCAATGCCTTAACTGCCTTTAGTGTCACTAGAGAATTTTGCGTTTTCTTTGGCGGTAAAATCAAACCGATGACCCTGCGCTCTCCGGAAGCTCTTTGGCCCTTAGTTATCCCCATGACTGTGACCATGGGTTTCGCCCTTCATTTGCCGATTTTATTAGCGCAATGGCATTTATTACCAAGTAACTTAAATCTGGGAGTGGCTTTTCTCTTGGTGCTTTCCACTGCTGCGGGCGTAATTCCGGCAGCCTATATTTATCTGAATGAAAATATCTCCAAACCGATCGTTTTTCAACCGAAAGCCCTTCAAGATTTCTTTGCCAACGACCTTTATACAGCCAAATTGTATAAAGTCACCATCGTTTTTGTCATCGGATTAATCTCGCAAATTATTAACTGGATCGATACCTTTCTGGTGGATGGCATCGTTAATCTGGTGGGATTAGCCACGGTTTTTGGTGGTCAGAGTTTGAAATATAACGTCTCGGGACAGACCCAATTTTACTTTCTGTCGATTATTTTGGGGGTGGCTTTGATTGGTATTATCATCTGCTGGCCCCTACTAGCACAAATTTCTCTAGTTTTCAGTTAAAGATTTGATAACTTAGGCTTTTCTTTAGCATCCCCGGCCCTGACAATAGGATTTGTCCTGATTAATGGAAACAATTACCTATGTTCAATACCTCTCGTCGCCAATTAATCCGTTATGGGGGTGGTTTTTTGGGAACCAGTCTAGCCGCCTCTGTTTTGGGTTCTCAGTTGTCCAAAACTAACGCCCAAACTGCTGTTAATTCCCAGCCATGGCTAACCGCTCAAAATCAAGGATTGAACCCAGACCAGGCCTTAACTATGCTCATGGAAGGCAATCAACGTTTCTGGGAACGAAGACAAAAAAGTCCTAACCGCGATCAAACTCGGCTCACAGAAGTGGCCGAAAGTCAAGCCCCTTTTGCGGCAATTTTGGGCTGTGCCGATTCTCGCGTACCGGCAGAAATCGTTTTTGATCGCGGATTAGGAGATCTATTTGTTTGTCGGGTAGCGGGAAATTTAGCCACTTCCGAAGAAATTGGTAGCCTCGAATTCGGCACGTTGGTATTAGGAGCCAAGGTAATTGTTGTCCTTGGTCATTCTCGTTGTGGAGCGGTAAAAGCCACCATTGAAGGGGGTCGTTTCCCCGGTCAAATCGGTCGTTTGATCGATGGCCTACAGGTGGGAGTTGATCGGGCTGAAAAACAACCCGGTTCTAACAAACTTGAGCGAGCAATTAAATCCAATGTTATCTATCAAGTAGAGAAATTAGGCAAGTCCCCAGTCATGGGTGATTTAGTAGATAAGAAACAATTAAAAATTGTTGGAGCCTACTACGATCTCGATACCGGCAAAGTGAGTTTAATTTAGTCAATTCTAGATTAGTCATCGTGTCGTTTGGCTAATCCTTTTCTCATCCCAGTCATTATAAATTCGATCGATACCAATATGCTCAGTACCCTGCTTTGGTTGCCAATAATTGGAGCAATTATCGTCGGTCTTTTCCCCGATAAATTTGCCCCAGCAAAATTACGTCAAATTACCCTCTTTTTTGTTGCCGCCGTCTTCTTGTGGTCTTTATATCTGCTGACCCAATATAACTTAACCAGTAATGGCTTTCAATTTTCTGAATACCGCGAATGGGCAAAACCAATCGGTTTAAGTTATAACCTCGGAGTCGATGGTTTGTCCTTACCGTTAATTATTTTAAGCTGTTTCTTGACAGGAATAGCTATCTATAGTACCGAAGAAAAAGTAGAGCGTCCCCGACTTTATTACATCCTAATCCTCCTGATTAACGCCGGGGTTTCTGGGGCATTAATGGCTAAAAACCTGCTGCTGTTCATCGTTTTCTATGAACTAGAATTAATCCCCTTTTATCTGATGATTGCTATCTGGGGAGGCGAAAAACGTGGCTATGCTTCGATTAAATTTCTTCTCTACACTGCTGTCTCTGGGTTATTAGTCCTAGCGGCATTTTTAGGGATAGGTTTCCTCAACGGTGGTACTTTTGACTATTCCTCCCTCTCCACCGCCGATTTCTCCCAAAAAACCCAATTACTGCTCTTAACTCTGCTGTTAGTGGGATTTGGCATCAAAATCCCCCTCGTACCTCTCCATACTTGGCTACCGGATGCCTATACGGAAGCTTCCCCCGCTACAGCAATTTTATTAGGTGGTATCCTCGCTAAACTCGGTACTTATGGCTTAGTTCGCTTTGGTCTGCAATTATTCCCGGAAACTTGGTCTTTAATCGCCCCCGGACTGGCAATTATCGGCGTTATTAGCGTTATTTACGGGGCCTTGAGCGCTATTGCCCAAAAAGACATTAAACGCATGGTGGCCTACAGTTCGATCGGTCACATGGGCTATATACTGGTAGCAGCCGCCGCCGGCACGGGTTTAAGCGTCCTTGGTGCCGTCGCGCAAATGATTAGCCACGGTCTTATTCTCGCCCTCTTATTCTATCTGGTGGGCATCGTCGAACGCAAAGCCGGAACTAGAGATTTAGACGTTTTAAACGGTTTAATGAACCCAATTCGCGGTTTACCCCTGGTTAGCGCCCTATTAATTCTCGCCGGTATGGCCAGCGCTGGGATCCCCGGATTAGTGGGATTTGTGGCGGAATTTATCGTTTTTCAGGGTAGTTTCTCCCGTTTTCCCGTGCAGACGGTTCTCTGTATCATCGCTTCCGGTTTAACGGCGGTTTACTTTGTTATCCTGCTTAATCGCACCTGTTTTGGTAAATTGGATAATAAACTTGCCTACTATCCCAAAGTCCTGAAATCGGAAACTATACCCGCTTTTGTCCTAATGGTATTAATCGTCTTTTTAGGTATTCAACCCAATTATTTAGTCCGTTGGATTGAACCCACCACTAACTCGATGGTTGCCAGCTTATCGGGAGAAGCAAAACCTAGTTTTGTCTTCAAAAAATCTCCGCAAAAGTCCTCAAAAACCAACTGGTTGAATCGGGGTAAATTTTTGAGTAATAGTTAGTTATCCCTTGCTGTTTCCGAATTATTGTAACCGCTGCTAATTACTTTACCTAAAACTATGACTGGGACATTAATCAAAGCCAAAATTCCCCCTTCTAATCACGAATTCGCCGACATTATCCATCGTTTAGAAGCGGGTGGATCCATGTTGCCGGATACTTCCGAAAATCTGATGCAAATTATCGGCATTTATAAAGCTTATGCCGTGCCGATGGATTTTTATTGGCGAGATCTGCTCTATATTGCCGAACGAGTTTTCCTCGATCCTTTGCCCTTTTTTAAATATTTTCTGCCCCAAGAATACCTAGACCTACAAAATCATTACGCTGGCGATAATGCCGATTTACGCATCTGGCGCGGTACGGGTTCCGCTCACCCTGAATTGTTAGAATTCATGGATAAAGGTAAAACCAGAAAAATGCCCAGATTAATCCATCATCTTTGGCATGATCGCATTAATATGGAATTTGCTGAAGCTTGTATGCAAGCCATGTTATGGCATGGCCGCGATATGGGTTGGGGTTTATTTGATGCCTATCTTGATTCAGAAGAATATCGCCAAAATGCCGACCGTGCTATTAAGGCCTATTTCAAGAAAAATCCCGTCATGATGAAACTTTATGACCTGTTCCCCGATATGTTCTTGGAACAGGTGCGGATGATGTCCTACTACTCTAATTTAGGACTATTCTGGGAAGTGATGGCCCCGGTATTTTTCGAGATGTCCGATATCTACGATGAAGGCGGCTTTAAAGGTGTTCCCGATGCCATGAATTTCCTCGTTAATGGTATTTTTGCCATCGCTGGCCGGCCGATTTATCATCACGTTTATATTGATGGTCAATGCTACGAAATTATCCCCAAATCAAAGGCTTTTACTTGGCTTTATGAAGCGGCTTTACCCTATGTGGAAGCGGTCTTTTATCGTACTGCTCCCTTCCGGGGTACAAAGTCCTATAATGCCCAAGCAAAACAGGTTCCTGACGAACAAAAAGACTTTCACTATGGCATTCTTTATGCGGATGTTTTCCCCGTGGGTACTGCGGGAATTCCTCCCACTTTGTTAATGGATGATATGTATCATTTTTTACCCCAATATCTGATTGATTACTATCAGCAAAACTGCCGGGGGGAAGACGATATTTTGATTCAATTGGGTATTAGTTTCCAGCGCTCGATGTATAATGTTACTTCAGCAGTTATTCAAGCTCTACGCACTGCTTTACTTTATCCCCTCGACGATCCTAATCCCAAACATTTACTTAAAAATCGTCAATTCTTTGAGGCACAAATGGACAGATTTAAACGTCCCGAAGCGCGTCTTAGAGATATACAAAGTCCTAATTATCGTTAAGGTTTTTGGGTTATTTTTCTGGTGGGTTTATCGCCCACCTTTTTTGATTATGAGATAACCGAACCCCAAGTCATACTAATACTAAATCCGTTGAGTAACCCACAGAAAACGGGTTTTTCCGAGAAACTCGTTTTCTACTCGAGGGAATAAATAAGTAGGTAGGCACAATTATTTGTAGGATGGGTTAGCGGTAGCGTAACCCATGCGGGCGTTGGGTTTCATGCTTCAACCCAACCTACGTTCATTTTATATTTAATTCCACCCACCTACTTAATCAGTATTTAATAGTCAGATTTAGTATTAAGTACCTAAGCAAAATTAATTACACATTTCGATAAAGCTTTTGCTTCTTGCCTTCGTTAAAACCACCCACTTAATAGGATAGTTACAGAACGTAAAAATTGGCTAATTCAGGAGTTATTATTATGCTAGACCAAATGATGAAGATGTTAGAAGGGCAACAAATAGGCCCCTATCGTCTTAATAAGTTTCTCGGTGCGGGTGGTTTTGGGGGTGTATTTCATGCTAGTGAAATGGTCAGAAATACATCGGTCAAAGAAGTTGCCATTAAAGTTATCCCCGAAAGTAGCGATGATAAATTAATTGAATTAACAAATTCCAGAAAGTTAGAACATCCTAATTTAATTAAGAGTTATGCGGTGGGGGAATTTACTTTTCTCAATACAGAGATGCTTTATTTAGTGATGGAATTGGCACAGGGTAGCCTAGAAAATCACATTGCCAAAGGCAGTTTGTCAGCGGATGAGATTACAAATATTACTGCTCAAGTCGCCCAGGGCTTAAATTATCTTCATCGACAAAATAAAGTCCATCGAGATTTAAAACCGGGTAATATCCTCAAGGTTAATCAACAATACAAGTTAGCAGATTTTGGCTTAATTAGAACCTTAAATAACAAAAGCCACACTCAAACAGTCCACAATACTGGTACAATTATTTATATGCCTCCTGAAGCCTTTAGGGGTGATATTTCCTCGGCTTGGGATCTGTGGTCATTAGGTATTATGTTAATCCAAATGACGACTAATCAATTTCCCTATAAGTTCAATAATGACAATAATCAATTAATGGTAAAGGTGATAAATTGTGAGCTACAAATCCCTAGTTTACCGAAAGAGTTTAAACCGATTATTGAAGGGTGTTTGCAAAAAGATAGAAGACAAAGATGGACAGCACAACAGGTTTTAAATGCCTTACAAGCACTCAAAAAGCCTGTTTCACCAATACCCCTAATTGCTTCACCTACTCCATTTACCGAAAAACTACCCAATCGAGTAACACTAGAGATGGTGAACTTACCAGCAGGTGAATTTCTCATGGGATCTCCTGACAGTGATTCTGATGCTTTCAATTATGAAAAGCCTTCACACCAAGTTAAAGTCAACAGTTTTGCGATTGGGAAATATCCAGTCACTCAGGCACAATATCAAGCAGTAATGGGAACCAATCCCTCTTATTTTAAAAATAACTCTTGGTTTAAAAATAATCTGCAAAATCCAGTAGAAAGTGTTAGCTGGGACGACGCTCAAGCTTTTTGTCAGAAATTGAGTCAAATAACAGGAAAAACCTATCGCCTACCGACGGAAGCGGAATGGGAATATGCCTGTCGTGCGGGGACCACTACTCGCTATTATTTCGGTGATGATGCTAATCAGTTAGGAGATTACGCTTGGTATGACGGAAATTCTCAGGGGACAACTCATCCTGTGGGTCAGAAAAAGCCCAATGCTTGGGGACTGTATGACATGATTGGCAATGTTTGGGAGTGGTGCGAAGACAATTGGCATGATAGCTATGAGAATGCGCCAAAGGATGGCAGTGCTTGGTTAACAAATGATGATGATTATCAAATATTGCGGGGCGGTTCCTGGGGCAACGATCCTGATGACTTCCGTTCCGCGATTCGCGGCAACGACAGCCGCCGCGACTACCGCAACGACTATATCGGTTTTCGGGTAGTCTGCGTATTCGGGAGGACTCTGTAACCCTTTTTCCCTTTTTACCCTTTTTACCCTTTTTACCCTTTTTCTCTTTTTCCCGCCTAGCGGCGGGTCGATTTTTTTTTGAGAAAATTGAGGTAGCTTGAGTAGAAAAGGGGTTTCTCGGAGAAACCGGTTTTCTGTGGGTTACTCAACGGATTTAGGATAATATTGGTGCGTTACGTCGCCTATGTAATTAGTGTAAATTAAATAATATTGTGGCGCTCCTAACGCACCCTACCTACTCAAGGGATTTAGGATAATATTGGTGCGTTACGTCGCCTATGTAATTAATGTAAATTAAATAATATTGTGGCGCTCCTAACGCACCCTACCTACTCATTCGCCCGTACTTTTTGCCGCAAACCCTGTACCTTTTGGGCGAACGCAGTTCGCCCCTACATTGTGGACAAAATCCGTTACTGTAGGGGCGCAAAGCTTGCGCCCTCCGATCGATTGGGATATTATTCCCATGCAAGTCCCTTATTAAAGACTGATTATTTATTCCCCCTTTTGCCTCTTGTCTGACTGGGAGTCGCCAGTCTAAGCTAAGAATAGCTGGCCACCCCGTCCCGACCACCGGATAACTGATAGAATGAATGATTCTAACGCTAATTCTCCCGCTCAATCCTCAGAAGAGACAATAGATGAAACCAATTGGGTAGATTTGGGGGAAGAGGGGAAACCTCTAGATAAACCCACAACCAAACCTATCCAACCATCTCCTCTCAAGTCTATCGCTACCCTGATCACGGTGGAGACGGCTTTTTTGGCCAGTGCTACCAGTTTAATCTGGTTAATTGACTATTATTTTCCCCTCGGACCGTTATTAAGGGTTTTCTTCCCGATTCCTATCGCTTTAGCCTATTTACGTTGGGGCGCTCGTTGTGCTTGGATGACAGCATTAGTTTCCAGTTTACTTTTGTCGGTGTTAATGGGACCGACTCGCAGTATTGTCTTTTTGATTCCCCACGGCCTGATGGGGTTACAATTGGGGCTATGCTGGCGCCGGGGTGCGCGCTGGGAATTTTCTATCTTGACCGGGGGACTGTTGGGGGCTTTTGGTTTATTCTTTCGTTTTTGGCTGTTTTCAATTCTTTTAGGCGAAAATCTCTGGTTATATGTGATTACCCAAGCGACTAATTTTATCGATTGGATTTTCACCTGGTTAGGGATTCTCGCTAAACCGACGCTGCTGCAAGTGCAATCGGTAGCAGTTGTGGGCATATTTGTCAATAGTTTATTATACTTATTTGCCGTGCATTTAGTGGCGTTATTAGTTCTCGATCGCCTCGGTAATCCGATTTCTCGTCCGCCCAAATGGGTGCAGTCCATACTAGATTATGAGTGATTATTTAGCGCTTTATTCTCTACGAAAATATTGCCGCTAATCAAGGCAGTAATTTAGCCGTGGCCCGATGGTTAGAGGGGAAAGGTTATCGACTATACCGTTATCGTCCCTACCGGCAAGAATTGCTAGAAATCGAGTCAGAAGCCGATTTACAGGAAATTTTGAACGTTATCGCCTTGCCGGAACAGGAATTAAGGGATTAAGGAAACCGTCAATCTGGTCATCTCGTCGATAATACTAGGGGTACTGGCGGGTTAATTAATTCTTAAAGAAAGCCAAAAGGGGATAAAAAGGTAATTTTAGCCTGAAAAGTCGGCTAGATAGCTTTTTAGGTCTATTTTATTGCCTATCATTGCTCCTGACTCCTTTCTTGCCCCGAAAAATTTATCTTGGTCAGGGGATCATCGTCTTGTCAGAGAGTGACCCAGTGAGTTATAGTCGTCTATAAGACTCGATTAAAGCATTTCTTAAAAGAATCGTGGTTTTTGGAAAATTGAAAAGTGCGCTATTTTTCCCGTCCACAGAAACCCGTTGCCGAGGGGAGTAACTCAAAAACTCCTTTTTTCCTAGATTCTGATAGACAGAACCGGCGGAAACGGATAAAAAATGCTGTTATCGAGCAAGACTCAGGGATTAATTGAAAATCTCGTCTCCTGGCTGTGCTTACCTAATTGTGGGTCAAGCCGGCACTTGCCAAACAGACTTAACAACTGAAACCAAGACTCAGTTCCCACGTCTGGGGGGCAGATGAATATCAAGATGAGGCTTTAACGATGCGGACTCATCTTCTTAGAACTTTCTTAACAAGACCAGATTTCCAGAAGTAGCCTCAAAGCATAGACAAATAGCCCATGGTCAGTCGCTTTTGAAACCGAAAGATTGAGGAAATTGAATGCCAAAACAAATAATCATAGCCGAACAACACCATATAGCGGCTGTTTTTTGGGAAGATCAAATTCAGGAATTAGTTGTAGCCACAGGTAATCAGCAGGTGGCCGACATCTATCTAGGATTAGTAGAAAACGTCATCCCCGGGATAGATGCAGCCTTCGTCAATATTGGCGATGCGGAACGCAATGGCTTTATCCATGTCACCGACCTGGGCCCCTTAAGACTGAAAAAAACCGCCGGTGCTATCACCGAATTACTGGCCCCGCAGCAAAAAGTGCTGGTACAGGTAATGAAAGAACCCACCGGCAACAAAGGACCGCGGCTAACGGGAAATGTCACTCTCCCCGGTCGTTATTTGGTATTGATGCCCAATGGTCGCGGGGTGAATCTTTCCCGTCGCATCCGCAGTGAAGACGAGCGCTCCCGTTTACGAGCTTTAGGGATTTTGGTCAAACCGGCGGGGATGGGTTTGCTGGTACGCACCGAGGCCGAAGGCAAAGCGGAAGAAGCGATTATCGAGGATTTGGAATTTCTGCAAAAACAGTGGGAGAGCATCCAACAGATGGCCGTCAGCAGCCGGGCCCCGGCCTTGCTGAACCGCGATGATGACTTTATTCAAAGGGTTTTGCGGGATATGTACAGTGCCGATGTCAATCGCATTGTTGTGGATAACCCGGTGGCGGTAAAACGAGTTAAACAGCAATTGACGAACTGGGGCGGCGGCAAAGCTCTCGAAGGGGTTTATATCGACTCCCATCGGGAAACCCAGCCAATTCTCGACTATTTCCGGGTTAACGCCGCCATTCGCGAGGCCCTGAAACCCCGGGTTGATTTACCCTCCGGCGGCTACATTATCATCGAACCGACGGAAGCTTTAACGGTAATTGATGTTAACTCCGGTTCCTTTACCCGTTCGGCCACGGCCCGGGAAACCGTACTCTGGACTAATAGCGAGGCCGCCACGGAAATCGCCCGACAACTGCGCTTGAGAAATATCGGCGGTGTGGTGGTGGTGGACTTCATCGATATGGATTCCCGTCGCGACCAGTTGAAACTGCTGGAATTGTTTAATAAGGCCTTGAAAAGCGATAAGGCCCGGCCCCAGATTGCCCAATTATCGGAATTGGGGTTAGTGGAATTAACTCGTAAGCGTCAGGGGAAAAACATTTATGAATTATTCGGCAAAACCTGCAGCCATTGCGGCGGACTAGGTCATTTAGCCCATCTACCAGGAGAAGGCAACGCCATCGCCCTAGAAACCCCCACCCTTAGCCGCGCGGAAAAAGAAACCTTTGTCGTCGCCCCGACTAATACAAAAGTTCTGCCCGATAAGAGCGCTCCTAGCGTTGCCGCTGCCGAACCCTATCTAGAAGTTTTCTCCGAATTTGAGGCCGAAGAAAACGCCCAAGGGATGGATATTTCCTTCCATCCCAACTATCAAGAACAGGTTAATAATTCTCGCCGCCGTCGTCGTCGTCGGCCCTCGGAACTGTTACTAAAAGAGGAACGGGGCGAAAAAGCCTCTACTAACGGTATTAACAACGAAATCGAGCCAGAATCAGAACCACAACGCTTTGAGGAAAAACGAGAACGCCCGGCCCGTCTCTCGAAACGGGGAGAAGATGCCAGCGCCGGCAAAAATATCCCCGTCAGCGAACGAGAGCGGGTTTCCGTGGAAATGACCCCCGTAGAACAGGAAGTTTATTCTTTAATGGGTATTTCTCCCCTGATTCTCGTGGATAAGGAGTTTAAAGACCCGAAATCGGTGCTTGTTTCCGTGAAACTGCCGGGGGAAAGAGAAGCGGAAAACCCAGAAACGTCTGCCACTCCTGAAATATCCTTGACTCCTACCCTAGAAGCCGAGGTCGCACCGGTCGAAGGGATGGAAACCGGCGAGGAAGTGAGCGAAATGAGCGAAAATCGTCCCTTGGTGCGCCGTCGTCGTCGTCCCACCACTAGCGAAGTTAGTCAGGAAATCAGCCAAGAAGCGAGTCCGCCAGTGACTTTTACTCCCGAACCGATTGCGTCCGAAACTCCAGTTTTTCTGGGCGAAGTCATTCCTTTAGAGACCCCAGTGAGTGCCGAGGGGACGGAGGAGCGACAAATAGAGGCTGAAACCACGGTGCTGCGTCGTCGTCGTCGTCGTTCCTCCGCCACTGCCGATGAGTCATGAGCGCAGAACCCTTAATTGCTGGTGTCGATGAAGTGGGGCGCGGGGCCTTATTTGGCCCCGTGGTGGCGGCGGTAGTGGTCACTGTCCCCTCTGGTTTTGCACGGCTGTGGGAGTTGGGGGTGAAGGATAGTAAGCAACTTAGCCCCCAAAAACGGCAAAAATTGAGCCAGCAAATACAACGGGATTTTCTTTGTCGCATCGGTTATGCTACGGTGGAAGAGATCGATCGCTTGAATATTCTTCAGGCCTCCCTACTGGCAATGAGCAGAGCTATCGGGAAATTACCCCTTTCCCCCAATCTCTGCTTGATCGATGGCAAGCACATTATTAAAGATTTGTCAATCCCCCAAAAGGCGGTAATTCAGGGAGATCAACAATCGCCGGTAATTGCGGCGGCCAGTATCGTGGCCAAAGTCTGGCGCGATGACTTAATTACTCGTTGGCACAGACGCTATCCCGATTATGGACTCTCTCGTCACAAGGGTTATGGCACTGCTCAACACCTAGAAGCGATTGGCAACCATGGAGTTACTTCTCAGCACCGGCTCTCTTTTAGTCCCTGTCAACCGAGGTTGGGTCCATGACTGCCGAACAATTTGCCCAAGGGTTATCGAAAATTTGGGTTAAAACCCCGTCCTTTTAGGACGGCTTTAAGCTACAATGGAAAAAGCGATAACCAAGCTAAAAACTGAACCTTGACAACAGATAGTAGGGGGTTTTGTTCAGAAAAGACTTCAAATTCGGCCTTGAACGAGTAAAACTTTCTAGGAAATAAGGTTGAACATTAGATTTTTTCGACTTGTTCAAAGTGGCCGGAGGGCATCCGGACACTCAAAACGGACGTGGAGAAAGAGTCAGACTTAAGCAATTAAGC
>NZ_JBHFLL010000049.1:0-1961 GCF_041928595.1 Microcystis sp. BLCC-F209 | reverse complement strand
CCGTAACCCTGCTGTAGGGAGCGAATCAAGACATTCATGGCAATGCGGTGTCGGTTGCTTTCCAAGGGTTCACCATCATCAAAAATTAAGTCTGTGGGGGGTGGGGGTGGTTCCCAAAAGTCCTCGAAATCTTCTTCTATCAGTGCCGGAGAGGTGGCAGTTTCGTCGCTTTTGGCAATCGTCATTTTTTCGGCCTCTCTAGGTGGGAGTGTCCAGATTTTTGCTGATTATTGATCCTATGATAACTTTTTTGCCAACTCGATCGCTTTATGTAGATTCTTAAGCAAAAATTTTTGGCTCTTCTAGGTTCTGTGTGATAAGTTTAATTGACATAGGATCGATCGATCTTTGTGTCCTTTGTGTCCTTTGTGTCTTTGTGGTTCGTTCCACCCCCTCGCTCTTGAGAAATGTATCTTAAAATACATTTTACCCACCAAAGCTGGGAGAGCCAAATTTTTTAATTCCCCCCAGTCTTACCTGTTTGCGCTTCGGTACCGGGGCTTGAGATAATCAGATAGCTATCATCTCAAAAACTATCACCATGACGATCGATCCGCAACAACTCATCGAACTGGCTCTCCAATCGGGAGCGGTGGCAGCCGAAGTTTATCAATCTTCCTCCCTTTCCCATCCCGTTTTTTTTGAGGCTAATCGTCTTAAACAGTTAGAAAGTTCCGAATCCGTGGGAACTGCCTTGAGATTATGGCGCCAGGGTTGTCCGGGGTTAGCGGTGGGTTATGGTGATGTAGAACCGGAAATTTTAGTAGAAACGGCGTTAAATTTATCCTATCTCAATGCCCCGGAAGAAATCGAATTTTCGGCACCACGACAGGCAATTTATGACCCGATTGGCCAGGATGTGGCGGTAGAATCTTTAATCGAGATGGGTAATCAAATGATTGGCCAAATTCGCCAAGTTTATCCTGAAGTTATTTGTAGTGGTGAATGGGAATGTGAACAGGAAATCACCCGTTTGGCTAATTCCCAGGGTTTATATTGTCAATATACCGATACAGCTTTGAGTTATTATCTGGGGATTGAATGGGTGCGGGGGGAGGATTTTCTCGCAGTTTATGATGGGGAATATACTCGCAGTACACCCCATCCCGAAACGGTAATTAAACAGTTATTGCAGCGACTACAATGGGCCGCCAATAATGTGGATAGTCCCACGGGGAAATTACCAATTTTATTGACCTCTAATGCAGTTACACTGTTATGGGGTACGGTGGAGATGGCTTTAAATGGGAAACAGATCTTAGAAAATTCTTCGCCCTGGAGTGATAAAATCGGTCAATTGGTGATGTCGGAAAAGTTGACTCTATCCCAACAACCCCAGCGAGAACCCTATAGTTGTCCCTTTGATGATGAGGGAACTCCTACCAAATTTTTATCTTTAATTGAGGGAGGTAGAGTTAAGGAATTCTATAGCGATCGTACCACGGCCAGATTGTTAAAAACTACTCCGACGGGAAACGGGTTTCGTCCCGGTTTAGGGGTTTATCCCATGCCGGATTTGGTTAATTTAATCGTGGCACCGGGAGAGGGAACTTTAGAGGATTTAATCTCGCAAATAGATGAGGGCCTAGTTATCGACCAAATTTTAGGTCATGGGGCCGATATTTCGGGCGATTTTTCTGTCAATGTCGATCTGGGTTATCGCATAGAAAATGGCAAAATCACCGGACGAGTTAAAGATACAATGGTGACGGGAAATGTTTATACAGCTTTGCAAAATTTAATCGCTCTGGGGGCCGATAATCAATGGAATGGTTCCTGTTATACTCCCTCGCTAATCGTTGATAGTTTATCAGTGGTGGGTTAAATCAGTTATCAGTTATCAGTTATCAGTTATCAGTTATCAGTTATCAGTTATCAGTTATCAGTTATCAGTTATCAGTTATCAGTTATCAGTTATCAGTTATCAGTTATCAGTTATCAGTTATCAGTTATCAGTTATC
>NZ_JBHFLL010000048.1:0-3605 GCF_041928595.1 Microcystis sp. BLCC-F209 | reverse complement strand
GGGGTTAACCACAGAAACCAAAAACCTACCTAAAGCTTTTTAAAGCTACTCATTTCTGTAGCTAGATAGCTAAAATAAGTAACTTTGGCCACCGATAGATTTTAAGAACGTTATCAGGTATAATCAAGATATGAAGCTAGTTGAACGTCATATTATCAGTCAAAACCATCCCTTATGGTCAGAAATCGACCATTATGCCTTCTTGTCAAAAAATTTGTTCAATCTAGCTAACTACCATTATCGCCAATATTTCTTTGAAAACTCCCAAAAACTGAGTTTTAATCAACTCTATCATCTGGTATCTAAAACCTCAGATTATTTAGCTTTACCCACGAAACCGAAGCACGCAGATAATCAGAAGATTAGATCAGGCTTGGATTAGTTATTTTGCCGCTTTTAGAGCTTGGAAAAAACACCCTGAAAAATTTTTAGGAAAACCTAAAATTATTAAGTATAAGGACAAAACCAAAGGAAGAAACCTGCTAATATATTCTCAGGAATCAATTTATAAAAAACCTTTAAAAGAAGACCCCCCCAACCCCCCCGACGTCGGGGGGGCAAGGGGGGGTGTCACTTGTCTATGAGCGACGTAAAATTGACCACTTCCCGAAGAGAAATAATTGAAGTGAGAATTGTCCCCAAAAGTAGCTGTTATGTCATTGAAATAGTCTATGAAAGACGGTCGGAAACCACAGATAAACAAGAGATAGCTGGGATAGATTTAGGAGTTAATAACTTAATGGCTGTAACTACAAATCAAACAGGTGTAGCACCTCTTTTGGTAAATGGCAGACCGTTAAAAGCAATTAACACCTTCTACAACAAACAACGTTCCCGCTTACAATCTCAACTGAAAACCAGAAATAATCAACCCTCATCTAAGAGATTGATATTCCTAACCCATAAACGAAACTGTCGAGTAGAAAATTATCTACACACAGCTAGTAAAAGAGTAATAGATTGGTGTATTCTTCATGAAATAGGGACGTTAATAATTGGGCATAATGAGCGGATGAAACAATCTCTTAATCTAGGAAAAAGTAATAATCAACAATTGGTCAATATTCTCCATAATAGATTAATAGAAATGTTAACCTATAAAGCTCAATTAAAAGGGATAAAAGTCATAATAACTGAAGAATCCTATACCTCACAATCCAGTGCTTTAGATAGGGGTGAGTTACCTAAATATGGTGAAGAAAAACCATTATTTAAGGGAAAAAGGTTAGCTAGGGGACTTTATAAAATGGGAACAAATCAGTTGTTAAATGCCGATGTCAATGGGGCATTTAACATCATTAGAAAAGTAATTCCTGATGTCATTGACCAGGTAATAAAGGGGTTGCCGTTTAATCCGCTCCGTGCTTGATCCACTAGGAATGACTAAGCTTTCAGGCTTTTAAGTAAGTTTGAGTAAGTTTAGTTGAGCGGTTTGTTAAAAGATACGACGGTGACTTTCATCGGGAAATTTTCTTATGTGAAGTTAGGTTAAGTGAAGCCAAAAGATGCAGCGCACATTCGTACATTCTATTCTTTTTTTTGCCCATTTCTGCTAATTTTAATACAGTTTTTTTGAGTTTTTATGGCAGGGTAGTCAGTTTTATTGCCTCGATAATTGTCCAGATTTGGGACGGAATACCTCGTTGCAAGGGTCTCCGTGGCAACGCATTTCCAGAAGTTTCACCTCTTGCATAACCCATCAGGGAGGGAAGGGATACTCTCCCTTGTATCATTGCAAGGTAGAAGCTTGGAACGAGAAAAGAACCGGTTCCCAATCAATTTAATTTTTAGTCGGTCAAAATTACTTTTTAAGCTAGAGCTAGTAAATATAAATAGCACCCTGTTGATTGATGTTAAAAGTGGTATAACCAGGGGTACTCCCCGGAACTTTGGTGACAGTAATCGTGACTAAATTATCATCATTGACCTCGACGGCATAGATTAAACTAGAAGAATAGGAATCTGCGGCGGCATTAGCCCGATTAATCAGAATATATGCTGGAATTACCAAACCTCTTAGGGTTGTCTCCGCACTGGGAGATAATAATTGGGGAGAGGAATTAATATTGGCCGATAGGTCATAATTGAGGTCAATATCGGTTTGATTGATGATTTTGATCTGCACGGGACGACTGGTATTCACCCTAGCCACCGGCTGCCAAGGACCGGGTTGAAAGGTGGTAGCGGGGGGATTTTGAGCGGGTAGAGAGGGGGGAAAAGCTAATCCCAGACTTAACAGTAGGGAAAGAGTCAAAAAGCGATCGCATTTCATAGATGAATCCTGGTCTAGGGTTTTCATCCTATTTTAGGGGGGTATCTCCAGTGTTTTATACTTGAGTAGAAGCTTTTAAAATTGTCTATAGTGGTGAGTCATCAGCTATCGGGGGAATATCCTAAGCTTGCCCGATTTTGCTCTATAAACAAGGCTAAATACACCTTTTTTTCTCTAGAAGTTTCCCTAGTAACCCCTATCAACGGTTTAATTTAGGTTGAGATTGATTATATGGCAACCATCGACATATCGGGAGTATCCCACAGTTACGAGTTATTTTCGCCCCAAGCGGATAAACCGGTTTTAGTCTTTATACACGGTTGGCTGCTGAGTCGTCACTACTGGCAGCCTTTGGTAGATATTCTCTCCCCGGATTATCCCTGTCTAGTTTACGATCTCCGGGGCTTTGGCGACTCCCAAAAAATCACCTCTAACAGTCCTCCTAGCAGTTATAACCTTGAATCCTACTCCCAAGACGTTATTACCCTTCTTAACCGCTTAAACCTCGATGCTGCTTGGTTAGTCGGTCATTCCCTCGGTGGTAGTGTTGCTTTGTGGGCTGCAGATAGCTGTCCTGAACGGATTAAAGGGGTAATCTGTATGAATGCTGGGGGTGGCATCTATCTAAAGGAGGAATTTGAGCGCTTTCGAGAGGCCGGAAGACAGATTTTACAGAAAAGACCCTCTTGGTTGCCCCGTGTTCCCTTTATTGATCTTTTATTCTCGCGGATGATGGTCAAGCAAACCCTAGGTAAAAAATGGGGCAAACAGCGCGTGATTGATTTTGTCCGGGCCGATTACCAAGCGGCCCTAGGGTCACTTTTGGAAACTACTACTATCAGCGAAGTTCATCTTTTACCCCAGATTGTCTCCCGTCTCCCGCAACCGGTCTATTTTCTGGCGGGGAAAGAGGATACGATTATGGAGGTTAAGTACGTTAACCATCTGGCCAGTTTTCATCCTTTGTTTGAAACTGGCAGCAACGTGATTGAGTTATCCGATTGTGGTCATTTTGCCATGCTGGAACAAACAACTGCGGTAGCTGAAAAGATGATGGCTATTTTAAATCAGCATCGCGGTTAGAACCTGTAGGTAAGCGCATTCTTGAACTTTTCCAACAGTTTCTTAACTCCACAAACAGTGAGTTAAAAACTCAAATCTGATCCCTGATAGCTGTCTCGGAGTCTCCTACTTGGCTCTCCCAGCTTTGGTGGGTAAAATGTATTCTAAGATACATTTCTCAAGAGCGAGGGGGTGGAACGAACCACAAAGACACAAAGGACACAAAGATCGATCGATCCTATGTCAATTAAACTTATCACACAGAACCTAG
>NZ_JBHFLL010000047.1:0-17359 GCF_041928595.1 Microcystis sp. BLCC-F209 | reverse complement strand
AATAGGCTTTTCGAGGGTAATTCTTGTTTTAATTCTCCATGTACGCAGTCTTTAAAAGCCTCTATTTCGTTCCAAGACACGATTAAGAGTGGCTTTTAGGCTAAGTATAATTACTTATCGCGTAAGTGAGATGCTCCCTATTATCTGTATCTCCTGTTCCTGCTATCAAACTATAGGTAAAGGTATTGCCAGTATCGGGGTCTGTGCTAGAAAATGTTCCAATTACTGTATTGGGGGCAACATTTTCATTTACTGTAGTGGCACTTAATGCTAAATCTGTGGGAGCTTGATTACCGGGAGTTTCATTGATGGATTCAGCTGGGGCCCCTGGATCAACAATTTGTCCGTTGGCGGTGAGGTCGTCGTCTCCCCTTTGACCATCGACAAAGTGAAGGATAATCTCATTTTGACCGTCGCTGTTGAGGTCTTGGAAGGTTGCACCTGTTTTGGAGATGGGGTCGTAGCTAAAATTATACCAGTGGGGGGTGGGATTGTCGGGGGTTGCGCCGTATTTCCAGTAGGCATTGGCGGTACTGCCTTCGGGTAGGTATAGGGTAACGGTGGTGGCACCGCCTTGGCTGATTTGGGGGATGTCAATGTCAAAGAATCCGACGGGGAAGTTGACGTTGGCTGGGGCGTTACTGGGAGAGGGGTTGACGATGGCTCGAATGTTGGTTAGGGGTTGATTTTTGGGGATGACAACGTTGACGTATTTATTGTTAGTGGTTTCGATGGAAATGATATTATCGGTGACGGAATCAATGATGGTGACAATCCCCTGATTATTGTCAAGAGTTGCATTGACGGGATTACTGAGTTTAATCGAAAAAGTTTCGTTTTCTTCATTGAGATCGTCATTGAGGATGGGAATGGTAATAGTAGCCGTTGAAGTATTAGCAGGAATGGTGAGAGTTCCAGTTTTGCTAGTGTAATCTACATTGGCGGTAGCACTAGAAGATACAGTAGTATAGTCAACACTAATTTGTTTGGAAATTGGTTTATCGACGGAGACGGAAAGGATTGCATTACTATCTTGACCTTCGATAACGGTGATATTATTGATGGAAAGCTTGGGTGTCAATATGGTGACAATTCCCTGATTATTGGTAAGAATTGCATTGACGGGATTACTGAGTTTAATCGCAAAAGTTTCGTCGTTTTCTTCATTGATATCATCATCAAGGATGGGAATGGTAATAGTAGCCGTTGAAGTATTAGCAGGAATGGTGAGAGTTCCAGTCTTGCTAATGTAATCTACATTGGCGGTAGCACTAACAGGTGCAGTAGCATAATCCACAGTAATTTGTTCTGGGTTGGGATTATTGACAGTAACGGTGAGGATTGCATTACTATCTTGACCTTCGATAACGGTGATATTATTGATGGAAAGCTTCGCATCTATAATTGTGACAATTCCCTGATTATTGGTAAGAATTGCATTGACGGGATTACTGAGTTTAATCGCAAAAGTTTCGTTTTCTTCATCGAGATCATCATTGAGGATAGGAATGGTAATAGTAGCAGTAGAAGTATTCGCCGGAATGATCAAAGTTCCGGTTGTGCTAGTGTAATCTAAATCGGCGGTCGCGCTAACAGGTGCAGTAGCATAATTGACAGTAATTTGTTCTGGACTTGGTTTGTCAACCGTGACTGTGAGGATGGCGGTATTATCTAAGCCTTCGACAACGGTGATATTATTGATCGAGAGCTTAGGCCTTTCTATTCTCACCTCAACCGTGCCTATCAAATCTTCTTCTTCGGCACGGAATTCGGGGGTTTCCTTCAAGAGACTATGCAACGAAGAGAAGGCATTTTCCTTATCAGAGCGTGAAGCACTCGGATTCAATATAGTTGAGGTGAGATGATCATATATTGACTTCAACCTGAAATCTAACAACAGATAGTCAAAGCTATCAATTACTATCTCAGCACTTACTTCGATAGATTCTGGAAGTTCATATAGAAATTGATCGCCATTAATAATAATTTTACCGGAGAGCGCAGAAACGGGATTTGGTATGATCCAAATATCTTGCTTTTCGTCATAATTATCATTTGCAAGAAAATCTTCTTTGTCAAATACAAAGATGCTTTGCTGACGAATGGTAAAATCATCATCTTGAGCAATTAAAGGGATATTAAATTCATCGGTAAAAGACCAAGGATTTAACCAGCGCTCTCCAGGCTTAGAGGGAAAAGCAGCTAAGCTTTGAAATACTGGTCCTTCAATTCCATCGTCACCAGGTGTGATACCAATTAAATCTAAATTAACAAATGGTTCTCCTTTATCTTGTTCTCCCCATTTTCCCGGAAATAATAACCATTGTTGAGCCTTTCCATCTTCAGTAGAAATTGCATCACCAATATAGCCATCGCCAACACGGGGAAGGTATATCACATTTGGGGCTTTCTTCTCGCCATTTCCTGAATGAGATTCTACGTTGCCAAATAAATCCAATGGATTAGGTGTAAACCAAGTTGTTTCACCTGATTTAGAGTAACTGGCATGACCTCCCAAACCAACGTAAACTTTTGGTCTTCCCGTCTGTTCATCAAAATCAAGATATTCCCAACGATACGTTGTTCCGCCATCACCCTCATTGGTAAAGGTAGAACCAAAAAATCCTGCGATTTCTACGTGCTGATTAAAAGCAACTCGATCAGGTACTCCATTTTTTAAGAAAACAGTTATACCTTCCCAATCACCATCATGGGTATTGGCTCCATCAAAATCCGCCCAATTACTTTTAGCAAAATGAAAGTAGTAGGAGATAGCAATTTCACCATTTTGCTCTAAAAGGGTTGCAAAAATAGTAGGCGAACTTTGCAATGAATCAGGGTTTAGATTTACAATCGTTTCCGCATCTCCCAATCTTACAGGCTTATCTTGATTGGGTTCTTGTCTTTGTAGCTTTTCATCCCAGTTATAACCATCGGGGTCAAGAGGAAGGTTATATTTTTCATCTTGCTCGAACAGCAAAATAGGAGCATATTGCGCGATGAGAGTTTGGCTTATATCTGGCTCAGGATGATCGGCAACAAATTTAGTTACTAATTTATCAATTTCTCTATTGCCTTTTTGTAAAGTAAAACTTATCTCTTCAACAATAGGCTCACTGGGAACCGCAAAACCATCAATTTGCAATTGATGTCGGCCTTGTGTCAGCTGGCCTAGATCAGCTTTACCTAGGTGACTGAGTGAAACGGTTTTTCCAACATCTCCATCAATAATCACTCTTGCATCTTCTTTAATGCCCCAATTAGTTTTTAGTGGAAAGAGACTCTCAGTATCTATTTCCAAGGTGTATCTACCCGTTTCTGGGATAGAGACATATAGGTTGACCACAATAGGATCATCATTCACCGTTGCCCACCAACGATCGATCCCGATACTGGGAATCGCTTCAGCCGTCATGACAGCATCACGCCCATCTTCCATCTCAACCCAAAAAGCAATATCACCGTTTATATTTATCGGATCATAGATTGCTACATCACTGATTCCATTTCCCTGCTCAATTATCAATGATGGCAAAAGAAGCTGATTTTCATCATTGGAAAAACCAAAATTAGTTGAATACAGGCCTTTGTTGTTTTGCTTATTAAAACCAATATAAGCAACAGTATGTCCGATATTTTGAGTATTAACTCCGACTGGTGAATCAGGATCAAAACCGCTGAAAATGCCTTCGTCTTCTCCTTGATCAAGCGTGCCATTCTTATTGTAGTCTTCCCAGATTTCGCCCTGATCTAAATAGCCATTACCCGAAATCCCAGCAATTCGTTCGATAGCCCCATCTTCAACACGATAAACAAAAATACCTTCTCCCGGAGTTGTTTGATATTTTTCTGCGCCATCTTCGCTCAAGTCTCCGTAAAAAGCTACAACCGTGCCATCATCACTAATGCGCGGGTTTTTTCCCAGACTCGAAAAATCAGATGCAATATCTTTTACGACATTTAAACTATCATCTAAAAGTTCTATCTTGTTTTGATAATAACGCACCACAGTTCCATTATCTGCCATCCAAAATCTCGGCGCTCCAGCAGCTGGATCATACTTTTGTTCAGTAAAGATGGTTGGGGCTCCCAGTGTGGTACTAGGAGTATCTAAAGCTGAATAATGTCCTGCTGAGGCCGTAGGATGCCAAGTACCCTCAAGAAAACTATTGAATACAGTATCACCATTATTGTTGAAACTCGGATTACTCAGTAGTCCGTAGTAGTCTGGCGAGTAGGTTCGCAGGATGGGGACAGATCCAAGGAATAGCAATCCGCCATACATACCAGTGAGACCAGATAATGCTAAAGAGAGGTCGTTTAGGAGCAGTAGAGGAACAAAACCCTGAGCCACGGGTGTAACAGTGTTGGTTTTATTGGCATCCCATTTCTCAATGAATGAGTAGGGTTTACTAATATATTCCGAAGCAATAAAAGAAGGTGCAATGAAGTTACCGAGATAATAAGCCATCAGCATAGCAGGTCCTTCTGCTAGTTCGATACGCCGAACTAATACCTCTCCATTATTATTAATCTGCACACCTCCCGCATACTCACGATTCGACAAACCAGCACTAATCGTTATGTCAGAAAACTTATCAAACATACGGGCGGGATTCCGGGCGGTTGTATTCAACAGAAAAGTTACAATGCTAGGGTCGGGAAGAAATCCATAATTCGGATTGGCAAAAGTGCTTTTGATCATATTCGGGGCTATGTCCTTGACACCAAAGCCGCTGTTTGCAACCAAGATAGTATCTTTTTTAATGGTTCTTCCTAACCATGTTTCAGTAAAACCACCCGCAGCACCATCACCAATAAATGCAATTTGACCTAAATCATTAATCGAAACTTCCGGTTTAATAAAGCCGATCGCTACTGGTGCCGGAACGGGAGGCTCTGTATTTTGCAGTTCAATAGTTCGGGTAGAGAAACCTTGAGAAATAATACTACTAGACGAATTAAATGAGTCGGTTTTTTCTAAAGCATCGTTCGTACCAAAACCACTAATTTGAGACTGAGTATTATCAACACTGGAGCCATCGTCAGGAAAGTCACCCGTTTGGGCAACAAAGCTATAGGAATAGTATGGATTCAGTGAAGTTAGATCTAAACTGGGTGGATTGTATGGCTCGATCGCGCCTCCCACAATCTTAAATAGAGAGGTGGCGCTATTATTAGCCCCATCAAATGCCTGAATGGCGATCGTGCGATCATTGCCGTTTGGTAGTTGAATGTCGCCACTAAAGCTAGTTCCGATAACGCTTAACTCACCCAAGCTCTGGCGATCTGTCCGATCTACCACATAAACCCGCAAACCAGTTTCCTCTAACTCCCCACTAATCGAAAGCACATTATCCGTTAGAGAAAACACCAGATTAGTCGGTTTTGTCGGCGCAACCGTATCCGTCGCCCAATTCACAACACGAGCATTCGTCCCTGCTCGGCCCCAGTCATCTTGAATGCCACTGCCCTCCACCGTTAAGCTGTAATTGCCATCCCCAGCTTGTAAACCCGTTAAGCCACTAAGGCGATAGCTCACATCCGTCAGCTTCGTAACAGTAACACTACTGTCAAGTTGAACCGTCACACCATTAGCAGTGAAAATCAGATCGTTAAAATCAAAGGAACTGGCATCGATCGCCTTGGAGAACTTCACATCGAGGCTAGAAACCTTAGTGCGGCGATAACTGCTGAGACCAGTAAGTGAGACAATTGATAGTGGCGTTGCATCTAACGTCCAAGTAAAGCCCTTGGCATCCACCCCTCGGTTGCCGTCGAGATCCACAACTCCCTTAGCATCCACTAGGAAGTTATAAACCCCACCCACATCGGTAATATCGGTTAAATTGCCAACCTCATAGGTTTTCTCGTCAATTTGGGTGACAGTAATCGTATTCTTGGTGAGATTGCCCTCCTCATTGCGGTTGATGAAAACATCTTCCCAAGTAAAAGTACCCGGCTCAATCGCTTCGGAAAACTTGACGGTAATGGTTTGGGTGATGGGCTTAGTAACCAGGTTTGAAGTAAAACCGCTCACAGATTCCACAAAGGGGCGATCGCCTGTAACCGACCAAAATTCCTTAACTACTCCTGTCCCAAAATTGCCCTCAAAATCCTGCACACCCGCCGCATTCACACTCAGTTCGTACCGCCCCACCTTCTGGCTAATCCCCTCGATATTGCCGATGGTGAAAGCGATGGGAATATCAGGATTCTGGACGGTAATGCTTAGACCGCTGCTATCAATGGGAACACCATCAAGGGTAACGGTAATATCGCTGAGATCGAAGGATTCTCGCTTAATCGGTTCGGTAAAGAGAAGTTGAATGCTGTCTTTTTCCTTCAACTCCTCTGGAATCGGGAATAACCAACTATTGGGCTGAACTGGATCCACATAGACCATATTTCGCACTTTCGGCGCTGTCTGATCCCCCGTCGCGTAGGTGACAGTGTAGGTTTGCTCTCCGGCTGTGGCGTTATAGTCTAACAGGTGTAGCCTAAATTCATAAATCGGCTTATCGTCATATTCTTGAACAGAAATGGGGTTATCTACGTTATTAACGTCCCAAATAATCTCCGTTCCCTCGAACTCCAAACTCGCGGGGAAGGTGCGATCGGTGCGCCAGTAATTGTTCAACGGCACTTCCGTCCCATCGGCGCGGGTAATACTCTTGACATTAAAGAAGCCTTGACCCGGATCGAGGAGATTGAGGTAAGTCCAGCCATTTTCTACCGTCGCCGTGACTTGGACTGTGCGATCGCTAAAACTGACCACCCCATCGGCACTGACATTAGTAGCAGTCTTAACCGGTGCAGTTCCTCCCTGAGAAAAATAAAGAGTATCGGGGGTAACATTGGGGTCAACGATGTCATTGACCAAAAAGTCGGGCAGATCATCCCCATCCGCCTGTACCTTCTGGATGAGTTCGTGGATTTTGACCTCTTTAATTAAGGATAATTCTGGCTTGCCTAAGCTGTTAACGTGCTCAAAAGTGGCATCATATTCGATGAATTTGCCCTGTAAGCTCGATTTCAGCAGCCAATCCCCAACGGCAGTCTCCCCCGCCTTAATATCGCCCAGATTAACCGTTAGGGATGGTTCCGCATCTTCCCCATTGATCTGAGAACCAATAATATTAAAGTCAATGAGTAAACCACTCTTATTCTCGATAATCTTGGGTTCAGAGGAGGTAATCCTGAGATTTTTTGCGTCTCCCTTGCCTTCATTCCGTACTAAAACCGCTAAGGAGAAGGGTATAGAAGGTTCCACCATATCCGTATAGGGATCGTCCCCATAGACATTACGGGATTGGAAATAGTCGAGGTAGAGTTCTGCTTGGGGGTAAACCGTGACAGGAGGAGAAATCAGGGGAACGGTGATGGTTTTGCCGTCTTCCATATAGGAAAGCGTTCCGCCAATGGCGTATTGCAGGGGAACTTCCGGTGCGGCGAGATTAGTGGGAATAAACGTCCACTCCGCAGTGCCGACCCCTTCATCTTGGGGAGTATTGGGGTCATCGGGAGTGAGGATACCTGTCCCATCTACCGCCGAAAGATTAATTAACGTCGGTTGGGTAATGCCAAAGAGATCGTTGACAATATTTCCCTGAGCATTCTCAATTTGCAGATTGACCTTAATATTTTGGAGGCTAAAATCGTTCCCATTGTCGATGGTAAGAGTGCCTACAAAGGCGGATCGCGTCATCAAAGCTTGCTGATTGATCTGGATTTTAACCGTTGCATCACTGTTAGGGATTCGTATGACAATTGGGATATCAGGCCCTTCTAGGTTTAGTGAGGGAAATTTAAACTCCGGCCAGTCTCCTTCTCCCCCATTGGGAACTTCAATGTTGAGATATTCAATAGCAGGCTCGAAAAGGGGGAAGAAAGTTCCAAAGAAGGGTACACCGAGTATGGGATAAGGAGTATCGATAATCGAGCAATTGCCGTCGGTACAGTCCGACACGCGGGTAATCCGCACGGGAATGGTTAGGGATTCTTTAGCTTCTAGGCGGTCAATAGTATCGATTAATGGTTTGAATTCATAGAATTCAGTGAGCGGAAACTTGCCCGTATCAGGGAATACGAGCATATAGGGCGTTTCAGAGGCAACTAACCCGTGATTGGTGAAAGTCAGATCAATTTGACTGATGTTCCCAATCTGTCGCAGGTACGCCATGTCAATCTGTTCGGGTTCGACGGTGATCACCGGCTGGGGAACATCCGCTTCAAAAACGCTAGTGAGGGTGATCTTATACTCATCCTCAATCTCGGTAGGAACGACTGTCCAGACATATCTCACCGCTTGGCGGGATAGGAAAGAGGTAATGGTTTCAATTTCTCCCGCATCCAGTTTGACATTCTGGCTAAAGGATTGGTGATTCTCGGCTTTAACGTCTAATTTGTAGTAGCCTTCGGGAAGGTCATCCCACGCCACCATTCCCGTTTGATCCGTGACTGTGCGGCGAATTTCAGCAGAAGTGAAGTAATCGCGCAGGATCACCGTTGCATTTGCCAATTTGGGCGAGCCTTCTGCATAGTAGGTAAACTCATTTTCCACATTCACCCGCAGACTAGCCACAGCATCAGAAACCGCTCGGAACTTGAAGGGCAAAGATAAATCGCCATCATTGCCATCTGCATCTAATAAGAGATTGCCTGTATATTCAACTAACTCTAAATTGGCATCAGGGGTTAATAATAGGCTGATTTTGGCGGATTCTCCGATGCCAAGGCTGGAGATAGTAGCAGGGGAAGCTAACTTTAACCAAGGGGCATTAGGTAATAAGACTTTAATATTATTGGCGATCGCTCCACCTGTATTAGTCACAGTAAACTCTACAGCGGTCTGATCTCCCCGTAACATCCCACTGGTGAGAGTATCCACAGAAGCCACCAGACGGGGGACAATACGCTCTAAATTGATAGTGACGGGTAAAACCGCTCTGACTCCCTCTGTGCTGGTGAGGCGGATATTAAAGTTATCTTGGGTGACGGTGGAATTATTGGGGGCGAGAATGGTATAGGTGAGGGTATTTTGCCCCGAACCCGCCAAATTAGAGGGAGTATTGACCTTTATCTGCCAATTACTGGGCGCACCTTCTACGATGTAGGTAATACCGTTAATGGGGATATCGCTCAGGTTTTGTAGAGTGACTTGTCCGGTAAATGTCTGATCTGCCAGAATTTTCTGAGAGATGCTCTTGTCAGTAAAGCGCATTCCCAACAATTTAAAGCTATCTTCTGGTGCAGCATCTTCTGTGGGGACACCGGGGAAATAAGCGTTAATTTCGTAGGTTCCCGCCTCGCCGGGTAAGGGTTTAAAGGTCTTGACAAAGTTGCCATTAATATCAGTTAATGCCGAAAGTTCCCGCACAAAACCGTTATTTTTGATGGCAATGGTGACAAACTCAAAGGGAATAGGAGAATTATCCTCATTGCTTAATGCTTCCCCACGCAACACAATTGACTGTTCTTCAATTCCTACTTCCACATCAGTAGCAACCACTCCCCGATAAGCAGCTTGAACCGTAATCGGTGTGACGACAAGGTTATTGGTTTCCCCGAATACCCCTTCATTGACCACATCAGTGGTATCAATTTCTGCAATTAGATAATAATTACCCGGTGTTGTCGGTGCAAAGAAAGGCAGATTACGTTGATAGAATTGCCCAGTTAAAATAGTCCCGTTAATACTGACATCAGCGAGTAACTTATCGTTCTTATCTAAATTAGGATCGCTGGACAAGTAAATGTGATCAACTAAAGGATCAGCCGTAGCGTCGGCGGTAAATAGCCCGTTATTGACAACTTTATAAGTAAAGAAAGACTGTTTACCTGTGTATAGCGTCTCACTATTACTAAACTCCGTAATCACTAAATCGGGCATCTTGAAGTCGGTAACGATGACATCATAAGTTACTGGATCATATCCCCCGGCGGTAGCTGTTAGAGTGACTTTTTGATCCCCATCTGGTATCCCATCATCAATGACATTAATATCAAAGTTTGCTGAAGCTTGCCCTGCTGGAATAACAACTTGAACGGGAACGGTAGCTTCGGTGGTGTTGCTAGAAGTCAGGGTGACAATTAAATCTTGATTAGTAACGACATTACGAGTAACTGTACCAATAGCGGCGTTATTCCCTAATTCTTCGTCAATGACTTTTTTATTGGTGGATAAAGTTAAAACCGGAGGTGTATTATCGTTGATAATAGTTAAAACTGCTGTGGTTTGGGTTCCTAATGTTGCCCCATTGGTCGGGTTATTTAGGGTTAAATTAATGGTTTCATTGGGTTCAAATACGCCATCATTGACAATGGGAATAGTGACAACTTTACTGGTTTCTCCATTGGCAAAATCAACCGTAACTGAGGTATTGATATAGTCATCAGGACGGGTAGCTGTTCCATCGGTTAGGCTAATGGTAGCACTGACTGAGCCATCACTTCCTCCGGTACGGTTAACGGTAACAGCTACTACGGGAGTGCCATCTTCATTAATACTATAGTTTGCCTGAGAGAAGGCTAATACACCCGGCACTGCATCGTTATCAATGATGTTTAATACTGCTGTTGTTTGGGTTCCTAATGTTGCGCCACCTGTAGGACTAGATAGAGTTAAGTTAACGGTTTCTGTAGGTTCATAAACGGTATCATTATTGATGGGAATGGTAACGGTTTTACTGGTTTCGCCATTAGCAAAGGTGACAGTTATGGGGGTATTAGTGTAATCGTCTCCTGCGATTGCGCTTCCATTGCTAGGGGTTAGAATAACGCTAACTTCCCCGTCACTTCCATTAGTACGATCCAGAGCAACTTGAGTGGCAGGTGTGCCATTTTCATTGATTGAGTAAGTAGCATTCCTGAACTGAATAATACCGTGAGACAATCCATCGCTAACAACAAATACACGAACCGACACATTATCTAAACCCCAACTTTCATCTCCTATACCTTGCAATCCAATTCCTGAAAAGTTTAAAATGATTGAATTGCTAACATTAGGAAAAGTATAAGATAAATGATAAACTGAATCTCCATAATAAGTGTAACCAAGAGTATCCATCTCGGTTGCTCCCGCTCCCGCCGGATAATCACCCGCATCTGTGCTTCCGGGGTAAGCTTGAGGATAGCCATCAATTTCTTGTTCTTGTATATTAGAAAAAGTGGTATTTAATAAGGTATTTCCACCAGCAATACTTAAGTTGAATTGATCAGGACCGTAAAAAGTATTATTCCCGTCCCAAGAATCCATAATAAATAAATCAAACTCTAAAGTTACGTTAGTATTGGCTAATCGTTGATCATTAAGTGTTAAACTAACTGTATCATTGGAAAACTGTCCCAGAAAATTCCTGGCTCCAGAGGGAGTCATTGAGCGGGTTGTATTTGACCATTCACTTCCTGCGTTAGTTTCAAAGTTATTCGAGTAAATCTCAAGGCCAGAGGAAACATCATTAATGATGGTTCCTGTAACTGTTGTGGTTGTCCCTACGGTATAACCTGTCCCCGCAGCAAGGGTTAAAATAACAGTTTCATCACTTTCTACTGTTGTATCAGCAGTGGGGTCAACAGTTACAGTCGCAGTGGATGAATTAGCCGCAAAGGTGACGCTGGTGGGAATAGAAGTGTAATCGGTTCCATTGGTTGCTGTCCCACCAACACTGTAATTGACCGTCAAAGCATTAGTGGTTACTCCTGTACGGGTGAAGGTATAAACCAGATTAGTTGTCCCGTCTTCGGTAACACTACTGGGAGAGACAGCAAGAGTGATACTAGGTAAATCATCATTGGTAATTGTCCCAGTAACTGCGGTGGTCGTACCTATCGTATAACCTGTCCCGGTCGCAAGAGTTAAAGCGACGGTTTCATCATTTTCCACTGTAGTGTCAGCAGTGGGGTCAACGGTTACGGTAGCAGTGGATGAACCAGCAGCAAAGGTGACGCTGGTGGGAAGAGAAGTGTAATCGATTCCATTGGTTGCTGTCCCACTGATACTGTAGTTAACTGTTAAAAGATTGGTGGTGGAACCTGTACGAGTGAAAGTGTAAATGAGATTAGCTGTCCCGTCTTCAGTTACACTTACTGGGGCTACTGCTAAGGTGATAGATGGTAGTAAAGAAATGACGGAAATGTTATCTAGTGCGGGGCCAAAAGCAGCATTTTCTGGCTCAATAGATAAACTATAAAATTCCAAGGTCGTTGTGGATGCAGTTGCCGTAAATACCCAGGTCTTATTTACCCAGCCCATATTATCATCACTAAACCCTGTAGTATCAAAGGAAAAAACTTCGGACTGGCCTGCGGCTGAAACTCCTAGTTGTCTGATGGGAGTTCCACTATAAGTATTGCCAGCCAAGGCAAAGGAGACAAGGTATTGTTGGCCTGCAATAGTGCTGAAAGTTTGAGCTATACCACCCACTCCAGGCGAACCATTGAGATCGAGAGAGCGATCGCCATCTGCATCTACCCAATAAGCTGTATAGTCAATTTGATCCCTCGTAACAGTCCATCCTGTGATTGCGGTAGAACCAGGGTTAAGTGGTAAATAACCACTAGGATCTGGGCCAATTTCAAAACTACCATTAGTGATTAGATTGACTTGAAAATTAGGATCGTAAATAGCATAAAGTCCCTGTCCATCATTGCTCTTAGCAATTAATACTCCTTGATTGTCATTAGCATTTAGATCAATAATTGTTTGACCATACTGTTGATATAATTGATCTATATTTGCAAGAATTGGATGAGATGAAGGGTTAATAGGAATATTGCCGTAAAACTCATTCCATTGATTTGCCAATGACAACCCAAAATTATTCAAGAAATCCTTCCAAGCATTAGCCTCACTCGTAATACTATCAAAACTTCCAGTAATTCCAGTTCCTGCCATTAGATAAACATTTCCTCCACTGTTTACATAATCAATTAATACCTGATTATCTACTGGGGATCCGCCAAGAAAAACTCCATCATATTGTTGTAATGTCTCTAACGTGAATGGCAAATTAGGTGCAACCTTCCATTGATGTCCTGCATCAGTTAAAGCTTTAGATAGTTGAAATCCTGTGAAACCAAGGTTATCGGAATAAGCAAGAAATGAGCCTTTCTTCCCATTAGCAAAATAATTAGCGATATTCTGAGCAAATAATAGTGAATCGTCGGGAGCATTACTAAATCCAGAATCACTTAATGTAAATTCATCATTAGCAACAATAATCTTGCCAGATTTAAGCAATTTATTCTGTTCAACTGTAATTACTTCCCCATTTAAATTAATTATCTTTGAATCATCCTCAGCTTTCAATACCTCCAAGGTTGCCACATCCAGACTATTTCCCTGCACCAACTCCGCAAAAATTGCCCCCTCATCTCCCGGCGCATCCGTACTATTCAACAATCCATCCACATAATGGCCATATTCCTCCAACAGTAAAGCCACAATTCCCCCTAAATTGCCCTGATTCTGACCCAGAAACTCGTAAGATAGGTAAATTCGGTTATTTGCTATTGCATAAGCCCCATTTGCCCCATTAAGGTGATTTCCTGAAACAATTTCAATAAGGGGAAAACCACTTAAATCGCCTGCTTGCCACTGGCTTTGTAATTCATCAGTATTAACTGCCGTGCCAAAGGCTACCTGTATTTTGTCGCCAAAGGCAGAATCATCAGCAAACTGTTGTAATTTGCCAGAAATTAACAGCGTTGCCTGTTGTAGCGCATAAACAATATCTGAATCGAGGGTTAACGCAGATTCTAGGGTTAAGTGATTTCCGAGGGTGTAAAGGGTGTTAGGCATGGGATGATGGGGATAAAAAAGAGAATTAAACAGGATTCAGCGATATTTTGGTGGCAAAATCGATAAATTTGCACAACAATATCCCAATGGACAACAAAGCCAATCGAGAGATTAGGAGAATAATTGGTTAGGGAATATCAAATTGATCTAAAAACTCACCCGCGAGTCTAGCCTAAGCTACCTAGCTATGTCAAGAAATTTTCAGTAACCTCACAGGAACTTTAAAAAAACTTAACCAATTATTGCTTCTATATCCTGGGTTATAACTGTTGGGATTATCTGGGATGCCACCGGTAAGGCGATGTTTATATTGTTAAGTTGTGTTAATAGCTTAATTTCTATGGTTTTCATAGTCTAAAAACAATGGTTATCCTCTTGTGTGAATAGGAGGAAAATCTAAGCTGGTATCTCCCATTCAGTCGCTCGTAACTAGATAAGAGAAACTGTAGCGATTAATAAGTGCCTAAGCAAAATTAATTACACATTTAAGCTGCTACTCTGTCACTAAACACAGAAAACGGGTTTCTTCAAGAAACCCGTTTTCTTGGGCGACAAACCAGAATTATTCAGGTTTGATTAACTGATTTAAGTAGTCCTGAAAATCTGAGATTGAGTCAAGAGTAATCGCTTGTCTGTGGAGATTTTTTAGAAGAGAAGTGTCTTTAACTTGGCTAATCTCATCAACCAGTTCAGAAGGCACATTCTCAAACCGAATCTCAAGGGCATCAATGACAGATTCTCGAGCTTTTTGAATCATCCCTTTTTCCATTCCCATTCTTTCAACACTGGTAATATAAGGCATTCGTTTTTCCTCCTCGTACTGATTTAATTCCTGTTGAAACTCTTGTTCTAATTCAGCGGGCAAGCTCATCAGCCAATCGATAAACTTAAAGAGGTTGATAATATCCTCTCGTTGATAACCCTGTTCGTACAACCGTTTAGTTAATGCTAATTTCGCTTCTTTGCGCTTTTTTCGGTTTTGCCGAGTTTCTAAAGCTTGGAGATGCGCCATCACGACTGTAGCAAAAGGATTGCGGTTGGCTGCTAAGTGAGCTTGAGGAAAAAAGAAGGAAACAAAGTCTTCAAAGTAGATTTCTAAGACATCTTTCCAAGGAGTATCAAAATCAGTATTTGGGTTAGTCATTTCAGTTATCAGTTATCAGTTATCAGTTATCAGTTATCAGTTATCAGTTATCTTGAAGCACCGAAGCAATTTTTGTGATATACTGACGCAGAAAAAGGGTTTCTTTGAGAAACCCTTTTTCTCAATTTTAGCGGGTGATGTTAACAATTCTTGCGCTTGCACTTGCTGGCTAATCCTAGGGTTAATAATAGTCCGAAAAGAGTATCAGGTTCGGGAACTTTGGCTATATTAGTAAGCTTGATATTATCAACTAATAAAGCTGAATTGATAGTGTTATCTCCTCCCCCTGTCTTATCCACATCAACTACCCCAAACCCTAAAATATAATTTCCAGTCACCGATATTGGTATCGTGTAGGTTTGATAACCTGTTTCTTTCTTTAAATGGGAAAAAGAGGGATTAACTGGAAAAATAGATTGAATATCCGCCAAAGAATATAAGGTATTATTAAGGGTAAAAAAAGCGAAATCGCTGTAATCTACATTAGTCACATCTTCATCGGTCAGAAAATTCCAAGAAAAGCTGAAAACATCGCCAGCATTAGCAGTAATAGTCTGTTTGATGGCCGAGCCTTCAATCACCCCTAGATTGCTTAACTCATTAACGGATAAGCCGAGAAATGATTCCAAATCATTAGCATTAGTCAAAGATTGACTGTCATCACAAGCACCGGTAAAAAAACAAGTTTGTAACACTGCTTGATAACTTCCGTTAACTGGTGTAACGCCAAAACTTGAAGTTTCAAGGCTCGTTTGTCCACTGGTATTCCAGTCAGAAAAATTACCAGTTTCAAAACTTCCATTGACAACAGCGGCGGGGGAAGTTTCTGTCGTCGCCACTAACAAACCAGCAACAGTAATTAAGGTTAAAGTTGGGAGTTTAAACATAAACAAACTTGCTCTTCGATGGTATGGGTGTAGATTGTCAATTTGAGAGGGGATTCTCCTGCGTCTATTTTCTGACTTAACTTTGGATGAGAGAATCATTTTCTTCTAGATTGGGTATGCCATTAAGCGTGGCAAAAAGTCCGCCATTACCTAATCCTGCTGTGGCACCATTTTGGTTGTAGAACAGATTACCTGTGGCTAAATTGTAAACGATTTTAGCATTACTAGAACCAACTAAGGCTAGTTCGTTGGCGGCATCGTTAATAGTAGCAAATTCGGCGGCTTGTAAGCTATTGCCAATGGTACTGATAAGAGCATTGAATGAGGTTTTACTCAGGATAATTTTGTCACTTCCTTTAGTAAAGTCACTGATGCTATCAACTCCGAAATCACTGGTATTAAAGATAGCACCACTGCCAAAGAGGAATGAGTCGCTGCCATCGCCGCCAACAAGAACATCATTTCCTTTTCCACCAATCAGGGTGTCGTTACCGGCGCTACCGATAAGGGTGTCGTTGCCATCTAATCCCTTGAGTAGGTTATTGCCACTGTTACCGGTGATGAGATTATCTAGGTTGTTACCTGTGCCGTCGATGTTGGCGTTACCTGTTAGGGTGATATTTTCGATGTTGACGGTGAGAGTGTAATTTACAGAGGATTTGATGGTGTCTTGTCCTTGGCCAGCATTTTCAATGGCTACGTCGCGGCTGCTATCGACAATGTAGGTGTCGTCACCGGGACCGCCTGCGAGTCGGTCATTTCCTGTGCCACCATCGAGAATATCGTTGCCTTCACCGCCGTTGACGCTATCGTTACCAGCACCAGCATTGATGTGGTCGTCGCCGCTAGTACCGTTGACGGTTTCACTGCTACTGCTACCGTTGATGGCGTTGAGGACGTTGAGGCTAAAGCTATCGTTGGCTTTTTCTCCGGCGGGGTCGCTGGCGATTACTATCAGGTTATAGGTGCCGGAGGCAGTATCGGAGGGGGTGCCACTGAAGGTACGGGTAGCGCTATCAAAGGTGATGCCACTGGGGAGGACTGTTACTATTGCTAGGTTGTAGGTGAGATTATCGCCGTCAATGTCTGTGAAGGTGTTGGCGGGAATGGTGAAGCTGAAGGGTTGATTTTCGGTGGCGGTTTGATTGGCTATTTCCTGTTGTAATGTGGGTGCATCATTGACGGGGTTAACTGTTATGGTGAAGCTATTGTCAACAGTTTTACCGTTAGATGTTCCCCGAATTGTAATATTAGCTATCCCAGATTGATTGTCTTGATAGTCAAGGGTTAACTGATTGTCAACGATGGTAGCGGTGACTAATCCTGTATTGTCATTGACGAATACTGATTTAACAATTGAAGTCGGGTCATTATCAACGTCACTGAAGATATTAGTTAAATCAAGGACGGTATTAGCTGCATCTTCGTTAACATTGACATCAGTAATGGGATTGAGGACAGTTGGTGCATCATCTACTGGGTTAACTGTGACTAGGAAAGTATTGTCAACAGTTTTACCGTTAG
>NZ_JBHFLL010000046.1:0-7038 GCF_041928595.1 Microcystis sp. BLCC-F209 | reverse complement strand
CGCACAGTTAAAAAGCGAGGACTTTCGCGGTCCCGATTTCTTTGCTGTCCTGGGGGTTCCTAAAGGGGAAAGAAAAAGTTGGGTGGTTTGGCAAGAAGGGAAAGCTCCCGACGTGGTTATCGAACTCCTTTCCGAAAGTACTGCCCCACAGGATAAAACTGAAAAGAAAGCCATCTATCAAGACTGTTTGCGAGTACCAGAATATTTCTGGTACGATCCCTTCAATCCTGAAGACTGGGCAGGTTTTATCCTCAGAGACGGCAACTACGAGCCATTATCTCTAGAGACGGGAGAAAGATTTTTCAGTCAAAGGCTAGGGTTAACTTTGGTACGCTGGCAAGGGGAGTATAAGGGAGTCGAGGCAGTTTGGCTGCGTTGGGCGACTTTTGCCGGCGATTTACTGCCCACGGAGTCAGAGCTAACTGAACAGGAAAGAATGCGGGCCCAACAGGAAAAAATGCGGGCTGAGGATTTAGAAGCATTGCTCCAACGCTATCGAGAGCGTTTTGGAGATTTGCCAGAATAAATCTAGATATTGACCGGCTAAAGTACAAGAACTCTCCAGAAAGCTAATAGGATAGGAGCATCAAGCATAGACAACCAATAACCTTAGAGAACTCTTGTTCGCTTTCCAGTTTAGCTGATTAAAAATTTTCTTTACAAAAAGTTGATCATCAGGTATAATCTAGCAAATTATGCCCATTGAATCCGGTCTTGAACTGGTCGGTTAATTAAATTGCCCATTATGGGTGACAGGCTGCCGCAGCAGTATTTTGTCAAGATTTAATAGGAGGCAACCAGCTAGTAATATTTTGATAAAGGATACCAGTTCCGAGTTGGCTTTGACGACAAAACATGACAGTAAATATTAGTAGTATAAAGGTTGACAATGTTGAAGAAATTACTTAACCGTATGCAAACCGAACAGGGTAGAAAAAATATTAAATTTGCCCTAGCCAGAAAAATATTCAATCCCCTCTTAAGAAATATTGGCTATACCCTAATTACTGACCATTTTTATCAGCCGATACCCAACCGTCAGGAAATTATGACATACGCGGGCAAAGAAAGGCCTCTTAGCTCAATTGAATGGCATCTAGACAAGCAAACTGAACTGGTTAGGTATTTACTAGAAAAATATGGTTTGGAATTTAACAATAAAGAAATTTTTTCAGCATTTGGTTATTCCGAAGATAGTTCTGCTCTCATTAGTGGCGATGCAGAAGTACTCTATGCTATGGTCAGAGAAAGGAAACCCTCTCAGGTAATTGAAATTGGGTCGGGTGGTAGCACTAAAATTATCGCCGCAGCTTTAAGAATGAATTTTATAGAAAATTCCCAAAAATCACAACTGATCTCGATCGAGCCTTATCCTCAAGATTTTTTAAAAGACTTTGCTAATGTTAGTAAAGATTTTCTAGAATTTAGTTTGCTTACCCAGAAAGTAGAAGCCGTAGATTTGTCTGTTTTTGAATCCCTGCAAACCAATGATATTCTGTTCGTTGATTCCAGTCATGTATTTAAGTCTGGTAGTGATGTGGAGTTTGAATTTCTTCAAGTTTATCCCCGTTTACAAACAGGAGTCTTAGTTCATATTCACGATATATTTTTTCCCTATGATTATCCCATCGAATGGAATCTCAAAGAATCACGATACTGGAACGAGCAATACTTTTTAGAGACCTTTCTACAATTTAACAAAAAGTTTGAAATTTTGGCATCCTTATCTATGGTATCTTCTTATAAGAATTCTGTGTTTCTTGATAATATCAATGCTTATAATGAAGAGCGATTACCCGGTTCTTTCTGGATGATTGCTTAAAAATTACGCGCTTCCAAACAATCATGAAAATAATTAATCTTAATCATAACTTTTCCACGACTCGCAAGCTCACTTCTGATCCCCTACAATATCCAATATTATCTCCCCCAAATCCAGAACGTAAGGGAGAAGGAGGCTTGAGAACAAAGGGATATTTCAAGCACTCCTACGGGGAGACAAGTGAGTTATCGGAAAAAATTACATTTCCTTTGGTTACTATTATAACGGTAGTTTTTAATGGAGAAAAGCACTTAGAGCAGACAATTCAGAGTATCATTAGCCAGACTTATGATAACGTGGAATATATCATCATAGACGGAGGTTCCACGGACGGTACAGTTGATATTATACGCAAGTATGAGGAAGTAATTGATTATTGGGTAAGCGAACCAGATGCAGGAATTTCTGACGCTATGAATAAAGGGATAAGTTTGGCGACAGGAATTCTAATTAATCACTTACATGCAGGGGATAAATTTGCTGCTGACACAACCCTGTCGTCAGTGGTTTCATCTTATAATTCAGAAGGCTGGCGATGGTGTTTCGGTAATCAACTATTGAGAAGTCATACAGACGATACTATAGTGGGTTGCTTCTGTCCTCCTAAATTTAGTCAAAAACTACTTCACATAGTAAATACAATTCCCCATCCAACTGTTTTTTCTGAACGAGCTTTGATAGAAGAAGTAAATGGGTTTGACAATAATTATAAATGTGCTATGGATTACCATCTTTGGCTCAGGTTCACTCAATTATCAAAACCTAAACAATTTGATTATGCCACTGCTGAATTTTTACTGGGTGGTCGCTCCTCAGATATAAAATTAGCATTGCGGGAAGAATTTAGAGCTAGAAAGGAAGTTTTAAGGCTGTCAAAACTAGAATTATTACTCTCTTTTGCAGTAGTAATGATGAGGTATATTAAGCGACAACTGCGAATCACTACATTTGTCAAAAATAATCTGGCATAATGGCAGTGAAGACGGATAATGAAAGTTGGGAGTAAATACCATATATGAAAATCGCTTATATTATTCCTCGTCTCAAAGATAGTGGCTTAACGAGAATACCCTTGTGGCTGTCTAATAGTTTTTATCCTGAGCATGAGGTGAAGGTATTCTACTTCAGTGAAACTAATTCTCAAGAAAAATGTCTCAGCTTTAATGCTCCTGTTCAAAGAATAAGTTTCACCAGCTTTTATCAAGAATTAAAAGATTACGATATAGTCCACTCCCATGGATTAAAACCCGATTTGTACCTTGCCATTAATTACCATAAGATTAAAGGCATAAAGATTACAACCATTCATGGCTATCACGTCGATGAACTCAGATACGACAAAGGCTCTCTACTAGGTTATATATGGGGAAATTTATGGAACCTAGCCTGCCGAAAATTAGATTTGGCAGTTTGCATAAGTCAGACAATGGAAAGATACTATCAAGGACTTGGCTATAAAAATACTACTGTAATTTACAATGGAATAAAAAAAATGGATGACAGTAGAAAGACAATCAAAGGGAGTGATATAAAAACTGGAGATAAAATTGTAATAGGTACAGTTTCTATCCTAAATAAAAGAAAAGGAGTGGAGCAAATTATCCAAGTATTACAGAAAAATACCCTGTACGATCTGATAGCAATAGGGGGAACATCTCAAGACATTAATCGATTGCAAGTCTTGGCAGAAAAACTAGGAGTTGCCCAAAGATGTGTTTTTACAGGCTATCGAGAAAATCCCTGGGAAACCGCGATTAATATTGACGTTTTTGTTTTTCCATCTCGCTCGGAAGGATTTGGTTTAGCTCTAGTGGAAGCAGCTAATTTAGAAATTCCGATTATCTGTTCTGATATTCCGACATTTAGGGAAATCTTTCGAGAAAATGAAGTGACTTTTTTTCAGCTTGATGATATAGACGACTTGAACAACAAAATACTTATGTTAGATGAAATTAAAGACAAAGTTTCTCAGGCTAAGTTAAAAGCAGAAAAACTTTTTTCTTTGGAAAGTATGTGTTACAATTACTATCAGGAGTACAAAAATTTAATTGATGCTAATTAGCAACTATGAACTATAACCATACATGAAAATAAAAGGAGGCTCTATTTAGATGATTGGGATTTGTAATTTGTGCGGTTCTGTGGTGGTTCGGATACATCCAGGATATTTTGGTACTCGTTGTTTAAACTGTAGATCTACTAAAATTCATAGAGCAGTTGGTTTGACAATTGAATCTATAAACTTTTCAACCAGTACCTCTGTTTACGAGTTGTCTTCTCGCGGAGCTTTGTATAAATTCTTAAAAGGTAACTTTAAGAATTTATACTTTTCTGAATACTTTGATGATGTACCTCTAGGGTTGATGAAGAACTCTGTTGTCTGTCAAGACGTTCAAAATCTTTTTCTCAATGACGAATCTTTTGATTTAGTGACTTCCACCGAAGTTTTTGAGCATGTTCCTGATGATAACAAGGGTTTTTCTGAAATTTACAGAGTCTTAAAAAAAGATGGATACTTTATCTTTACCGTGCCTTTATCGGATAACCCGAAGACAGTTGAAAGATGTTTCTTGCAGCCTGATGGGACTATCATACATAAACTTGAACCTGAGTATCATGGCGATCAGATCCGTGGACAGGGAAGAGTTCTTGCCTTCAGAAATTACGGATTGGATATAACTGAACGGTTAGAAAGTTGTGGTTTTCACGCTGAAATACGTCTAGTAAACTCGACGCGCAATGTAATTGAAGATCAGAAGGTTATCATAGCAAAAAAAATGTAGTTCTACGACTGTAACTAAAAAATCAACTGGAGATGAGAATAAAATGTTAATTTCCTGCAAATACAACTCTCTTTTTATCCGTAATCCCAAAGTAGCGTTGTCGTCTTTGGAGAAATCTCTGAGAAAAAATATCTTAAATAACTGGGAATATTTTAACTATATTTGAGACTTAACAAAAAGACTATGAGAAAATACTAGAATTGCTTAAGTTACCAGAAGTAAAATTACCAAGCGTCAATCAAAATCATCAACGTCAGCGAGACTATAGGAGTTATTATAACGAAGAAACTAAAAATATTATTAGTGAACATCTCAAGGAAGATATAGAATTGTTTGGATACTCTTTTTAGTAAAAAATATCTTTAGATACTTATGCAACTTAGCGCCTCCCTTGTCCTTTACAAAAATGACCCAGAGATAGTTACTCAAGCAATTAAATCTCTGTTCGGCACACCCATGGAAATTAATTTATCTGTAGTAGATAATTCTCCCACCGATGAACTAAAAAAAATCTTTGATGATTTTCAGGAATACGATATAGATTATTACTTCAATAATGGTAATAACGTTGGTTTTGGTCAAGGACATAACCTAGCTATTACTAGGGCTAAAAATTATGATTATCATTTAGTTATCAATCCAGATGTTTATTTTGATAATAATGTAATCACTGAACTTATTCACTACCTCGATAAACATCAAGAGGTGGGATTGATTACTCCAAAAATATCTTACCCTAATGGGGACATCCAATACCTTTGTAAGCGTCAACCCACAGTTTTGACCTTATTTATTAGACGTTTTATACCAAAAAAAATGCAATTTCTTTTCAAAAAGAGATTGGACTGGTATGAAATGAGAGATATTAGCTATAACCAGATAATAGAAGTACCGATTATTAGTGGCTGTTTTATGCTATTTAACAGAAAATATTTAGATGATATTGGCTACTTTGATAAAAATATGTTTATGTATTTTGAAGATTATGATTTGACCATGAGAATGTCTAAAAAATATAAAACCATACTTTATCCTCATGTCAATATTTATCATCATTGGGCAAGAGGAGCGCACAACTCTACTAAACTGGCAATAGTTTTTGCTCAATCGGCGGTGTATTTTTTTAATAAACATGGTTGGAAAATTTACTAAACTTAATTGAATAATTAATAATGAAAAACGTTTTAGTTACAGGTTCTAATGGCTTTATTGCCAGCCACTTACTGCCAACTTTGGCCCAACATAACTACCAGATAACAGCTGCAATTCGCCAGAAATTTGAGTTTCCCGCAGCCCTGTCAATTAAGACCGTTCAGGTGGGTGAAATTGATGATATGACCGATTGGCAAGAAGCATTGCTAGGCATTGATATAGTTATTCATCTAGCAGGACGCGCTCATATCCTTCATGAGACTATATCCAATCCAGAAGCAGCATTTATAAAAGTTAACACTAAGGGGACTATTAACCTAGTTAAGCAGTCGCTAAAAGCGGGAGTTAAGCACTTTATTTTTGTCAGTTCTATTCATGCTATGGCTGCCGAAAGTGATAATATTCTTAACGAAAATTCTCCCTGTCACCCCGATAGTCCCTATGGTCGTAGTAAACTACAAGCGGAACAAGCTTTAATTAACCTTGCCAAAGATAGTGACATGACTTGGACAATCCTTCGTCCTACTCTAGTTTACGGACTAGGCAATCGCGCTAATATGGAGCGCTTGATGAAACTAATTAAACGGGGATTACCTTTACCTTTTGGTGCGATAAAAAACCGTCGCAGTTTTGTCTTTGTGGGTAACTTAGTTGATGCCATTATTACCTGTTTAGATCATCCTAATGCGGTTAATCAAATCTTTTTAATTAGCGATAACCAAGCTGTTTCTACTCCCCAATTAATTCGACTCATTGCTCAACAAATTCAACAACCCTGTCGATTGCTGCCCGTCCCCACTACCCTACTTAGATTCTTAGGTTATCTGGGTGATAGAGTAGAATCCATCACAGGGAAAAATCTCCCTTTTAACACCTATAATATCGATCGCTTGCTTGGTTCTCTTGCCGTTGACTCTAGCTATATTCAAAAAACCCTCGATTGGCAACCTCCCTTTACTTTAGAGCAAGGATTAGCTCGAACCATTCAGCCAGAAAATTAGTGATCAGCTTATCAAAAAAAGGCTTCATAATTCAAGTTCCGCTTTGACAAAATCGGCAGTTTTATGGAGAGAAAACCCCACTTTAGCGGCTATCATCTGCATAGCGCGGTTATCACTTAAAATTTCCCCTTCAATTCCGTCTAATCCTTCCTTTTTGCCAATAGTGACCAAACGCTGTAGTAATTCAGTACCAATACCCTGACCTTGATAGTCATCCCTAACTAATAGGTCAAATTCCGCCACATTAACGCCGTGCAGTTTATTTAAGCGTCCTATAGCG
>NZ_JBHFLL010000045.1:0-6493 GCF_041928595.1 Microcystis sp. BLCC-F209 | reverse complement strand
GGGGGTTTTTAGGTAGAAAAGGTGACGGTGAACCAGGTGTTAAAACTATTTGGTTGGGACTGCGAAGGTTACATGATATCAGCCAGACTTGGAAACTGTCTCATCAAATTAGTTCCCCCATAGAACCCCCTTGAGCCATCTTGCACACTTTTCTCTTTTTGTCAAATTTTATGTTAAGAAAGATGTGACTAATGGATAGCTTATCAAGGGGGGCAGGGGGGATCGGCACCCCCCTTATCAAGGGGGACAGGGGGGATCGAAGCTAAAATCCATTTTTAATTTAATTATAACCAGCTACTTATTTTCAAAAAAAGTTATTCGTTCTTGGGTGCGCTTAATTCCTTCTTGAAGTTCTCGCAGTCTTTCGGTTAATGCGTCTTCAATAAATTTTTTTAAGGAGTTTAGATGTTTAGAACTCAGTTTTACTTCAGCCATAATGCTTCCGAGTTGATAATCGCTGCTGTTTGCCATTCGTCAGTCCATCCTAATTCTAGTTCATCTACTGCTAAAAAAGCTTGGGCGAGTTTTTCTGCTTCTTGTTGTTGTCGCCATTGTTGTAAAATTGAGGCGATGAAAATGCTTTTATCTTCTACTTTCTGGTCTAGGTAATTAACCAGTTTATCGGGTAAAGAAATGGAGATTTTAGCCATTGTTATCTCTTTGGCTATTTGATTCTAATATAGACTATTTTGATTGATCTAAAATAACAGAATTAAGGGGGAAAGATTCAGTTTCTAAACGAGTTAAATCAACAATTTGACTGGCTTGATCAATATCAATTCCAACTAATTTTCCTTCGCTATCAAAATCTAAAACAATATCAGGGGCGATTTCTTGAGAATCGGTGCTTGTTTTTTCTGATAGGCTAATGTATAGAGAATCGGTTTCAGGATAATAACTAAATTTCATTTTTTACTCCTTAAAGTTACGATCTGGGAAGGCGTTATGAATGGTTTCTCCATCATCTAGAGTGACAACTCGCAAGTATTTTCCTAATTCGGGAATGTATAACCAATGACGAATGCGTCCATTTGGTTCTATTTCTCGTCTAACTGGATTCTGGATAGCCTGTTGACACCATTCTCGCTTAAGATAGGGTCTTTTGACCAAGACTTGTTCTTCAAAGTAGCGGGTAGTTTTCATTCATCATTTTTCTGATCGATTCCTTCTATCATAATTTTAACGAAATTTAGATAAATTTCCCCAGATACTAAATTCTCCCCCCTTTTTAAGGGGGGCAGGGGGGGATCAAATCCCATCACACAAACCCCTATCCTCCTCCCTGACACCAGAATTAGGATTGTGCAAATAAACCCGCACCCAATCGCAACTACGCCCCATTAAAGCATCTAAATCCCAGCCATTGTTTCCATTCCAGAGTTTGATAGTCCCGTCCTCACTACCGCTCACCAATGTCTTGCCGTCGGGACTAAAATTAACGCTCAAAACATGGCCATCATGCCCCTTGAGGGTGCGGATTTCTTGGCCTGTTTCTACATTCCAGAGTTTGATGGTGTTGTCAGCACTACCGCTCACCAAAGTCTTGCCGTCGGGGCTAAAACTCACGCTTAAGACATTTCCATTATGCCCAGAGAGAGTGCGGATTTCTTGACCTGTCTGAACATTCCACAGTTTAATTGTGGTGTCATAACTACCAGAAGCTAATATCTTACCGTCGCTGCTAAAACTCACGCTAGAGACACTATCATTATGCCCAAAGAGAGTGCGGATTTCTTGTCCTGTTTCTACATTCCACAGTTTGATTGTCTTATCCCTACTACCAGAAGCTAATTTCTTACCGTCAGGGCTAAAACTCACACTATTGACACTATCATTATGCCCAGAGAGAGTGCGGATTTCTTTTCCTGTCTCTACATTCCAGAGTTTGATTGTGTTATCCCAACCTCCAGAAGCTAATGTCTTACCATCGTTGCTAAAACTCACGCTATTGACACTGCCATTATGCCCAGAGAGAGTGCGGATTTCTTCCCCTGTCTCTACATTCCAGAGTTTGATTGTGTTATCCCAACCTCCAGAAGCTAATGTCTTACCATCGTTGCTAAAACTCACGCTATTGACACGATCATTATGCCCAGAGATAGTGCGGATTTCTTTTCCAGTCTCGACATTCCATAGTTTGATTGTCTTGTCTCTACTACCAGAAGCTAAAGTCTTACCGTCGCTGCTAAAACTCACGCTCTCGACAAAACCATTATGCCCAGAGAGAGTGCGGATTTCTTGGCCTGTTTCTACATTCCAGAGTTTGATTGTGTTATCCCAACCTCCAGAAGCTAATGTCTTACCATCGTTGCTAAAACTCACGCTATAGACACTGCCATTATGCCCAGAGAGAGTACGGATTCCTTTCCCTGTCTCTACATCCCAAAGTTTGATTGTAGTGTCTTCACTACCGGTCGCTAAAGTCTTACCGTCGCTGCTAAAACTCACGCTATTGACTTCTCTATTATGCCAAGAGAGAGTGCGGATTTCTTCCCCTGTCTCTACATTCCACAGTTTGATTGTGTTATCCGAACTACCAGAAGCTAATGTCTTACCGTCCCTGCTAAAACTCACGCTATTGACACTCCATTTATGCCCAGAGAGAGTGCGGATTTTTTGACCTGTCTCTACATTCCACAGTTTGATTGTCTTGTCCCGACTACCGGTCGCTAAGGTCTTACCGTCAGGGCTAAAACTCACGCTATTGACACTGCCATTATGCCCAGAGAGAGTGCGGATTTCTTCCCCTGTCTCTACATTCCACAGTATGATTGTGTCGTCATTACTACCAGAAGTTAATGTCTTACCGTCGCTGCTAAAACTCACGCTAGAGATATGGTTATCCTCTCCTCTGGCATACCCATTATGCCCAGAGAGAGTGCGGATTTCTTTCCCTGTTTCTACATCCCAAAGTTTGATTGTATTGTCACTACTACCGGTCGCTAATGTCTTACCGTCGGGGCTAAAACTCACACTATTGACACTGCCATTATGCCCGTCTAAGCGATTATATTCCCTTCCTTCAGTCAGAACCTTCTGTAAAGCATCCATTACCTTTGTGTCACTTACCTCATATTTCTGTAAAATTTTTCCTGCCTTAATCATTTCAATAAAAGCTTCTAAATCTTTCCCCCCTTCATTAAAGAGAGACAAGGAATAACGACCGAGAGAATTTGCTAAACTAAGTTCTGTCTTAACTTCGCGCCGTTTTCTTTCTGCTTCGATTTTTTCTCGTTGCTTTTGATAGTGATAACTAGCTTTAATAAATTTTACGGCTACATCATCTAAATTAGAAAGTGATTTTTCTTTGATAAGATTGACAATCCTTGTCAGTTTAGAACCTCCCCAAAGCTCACTACTCGCTTTTACTGCATCTTGCTTCTGTAAATCATCCCACTGTTTAGCATCAGCATATAAACGACTTCTCAGAACAATTATCTCCTCTTTTTCTCGAATTAAATCCTGTAACACTTTCCAAGAACGTAATAACGCCTCATGCGCCACCTCAACCGTTGCTTTCCCGTCTTCTCCCTTACTCACCAAAAGACGATTATCTATTAATTGATAGAGAACCTCTCTTTGCATTTCCTCCTGTTCAAAACTCGATTTATCCGCCCTTCTGCTAACCGCTTCTTTCCCTTCTAAACTAATTAACTCTAGAAAAATTTCCTCTGCTGCTTTCCGTTGCTGTTCATTAAATTTACTATAAATTTTATCCGCTTGTTTTTCTAGCGCACCCGTTACCCCACCAATCTCTTGATAAGTCTTAATATTTAAAACCCGATTTTGAATATGATCTTTTTCCCACAATAAATCCAATGTATATTGTAACAGAGGTAAAGAGCCAGCCTGTTCATAAAAATCGGCAATAATTTGATTAATTAATCCCTGTTCAAAAATTACCCCATTTCTCGCCGCCGGTTCAGCAATAGCTAATCTTAACTCACTTTCATCCATATCTGTTAACATCTTGCTATACTGATCATGGATTTTTCCTAAACTGGGATAAGGACTTAATTTATCTAAAAAATCCGCCCTCATCGTCATCACAATTTTAACTAAACTATCATTATTTTCAATTAATTTAATCAAACTTTTAATGAAAATATCTCTTTCCGTCTTCGGTGTACGAGTAAATAATTCCTCAAATTGGTCAATAAAAATAAACCATAAATCAGAATTATTTTTTAATCCTTCAACCACGTTAATTAAAGTATCTTCCTTAACAGCTTGTGCTAATTTCGCTTGGGATTGTTTATATCTATTTGCCAAAAGACAACCATAGAAAGACTCAAAGGGATTAACATCAGGAACAAAAGTTAAATTAACCAATCTATTCGCACCAAAATCATCCTTTAACTTAGGAATTAAACCCGCTTGAACTAGAGAAGACTTACCACTTCCCGACGCACCTAAAAGCAATAAAACATTCTTTTGCTTTAAATAATCAGTTAACTCAACAATCCAATTATCTCGACCAAAAAACCTATCCTTATCATCTACTTCAAACTTCCTTAAACCCAAATAAGGTGAACCCGTAATTAAAGGTTGAGACTGAATCTCAACTCCTGACTTTTGGGTAATAATATATTGATTGATTACACCCCCACTAATATCACCCGCAATTCCCTTAAATTCACCATCACCGCTAAGACCTTTAACATCACCCCCTATTTCTAAATAATAACTTTTATCAGTCATTTTTGCTACCCCAAAATTATTCTTTTAAAGTTAACTTTAAATTGCAGTTTTAGAATTAGCACTCTTTAAGGACTTCCTACTAAACCAAACAATTTAGCCAAACCGCCTAAAATCGTTACAATTAAAGCGACTAAAATCCCTCGACTGACGAACTCTTGATTCTCTAAGCGCTTTTCCACGCCATCAATTTTTCCCTCTAAACGCTTCTCAATACCATCAATTTTTCCCTCTAGACGCTTCTCGACACCATCAATTTTTTCCTCCAGACGCTTCTCAATACCATCAATTTTTTCCTCCAGACGCTTCTCGACACCATCGATTTTTTCCTCCAGACGCTTAATTTCACCTTTAACTTCACTAAGTTCAATCTTAATATCAGTAACATCTTTTTGAAGATTGTCTAACTTTTGATTGATTTGAATTAGAAAATCTTTAAGTTCTACCTCAACAGTAATTGACATAAATTTCCCTCCTAAATAATCCTCAACTAATTAATGTTCTGACCAATATTTCCACCACTAATATCTCCTGCAATTCCCTTAAAAGTACCATCTCCCACCATTCCTTTAATATCACCACCAACATTAATATTATACTTACCTGCGGCAAATTCTTCAGGTTTTAATTGCTTAAGTAATGCTTCTGCTGTCTTAATAACCTCTGCATCTCTATCAATTTTTGCCTCAAGTAACTCTTCTTTGAGCAGTGTTTTTACCCCCTCTGAATCTGGTTTTTTCTCATGTTTATCGACGATATCACTATCATCTGTTTTCCCTTTTTCTGCAAATTTCTTCTTAATCAACGCTTTTAAACTCTCATAAGCATCCTTAACGGCTGTTCCTGCCGTATCCTTAGCAGCAGCAACCGCACCAGCAGCCAACGCAGCGAGAATTAGAGAAATCGGTTCCATTGCCTGAGACTCCAAATTAGATATTGCTAACTCAATCTTAGATCAAAGCAAAGTATCTGACGCGATTATGGCGCAGGTATTGGGCGCGGATGGCTTGCTGAAAAGCTAATTCATTCAGTTGATTACGCTTCTGGGGACATTGGGAAGACGGGATCGAAGGTTCTTGATAGGGGGCAACTAACTTATTTTCGCTTTTACCGAGGGGTAAAGTTTTAATTCCACACTGGGGAACTACTTCCGGTGCAGAAGCATAGTAAATTCCTCCTAAATTTTGGGAAACTTTTCTGAGAGCGGAAGTTGTACTATAAACGTACTTAATATTACTGCCAAAATCGGCTTTTTCTAAAACCTGATCGATAAAAAATTCCACGGTTCCCCCATCTTCCTTGCGTCGGGAATAGGGAATAATGGCTAAATTAGGCCCGCCCACTTGCCGCCAATTGCTAATTTTTCCTGTATAAATATCTTTTAACTGGGTAATTGTTAGACCGGAAACCGGTAAATCAGGATGAACTGCGATCGCAATTCCATCGATAGCCACGGGAACCTCTTTTAAGGTCAATCCCCGTTGTTGAGCGCGTTGTATTTCCTCATCTTTGAGCGATCGAGATGCTTGGGAAAAAGCCAATTGATTCTCGATTAACATCCGAATACCGCTGCCGGTGCCGGGGGTTCCCGTAGTGGGATCGGTATAGACAAGGCGAAATTTCGGCCAGACTTGCTGGATAATAAAGTCCACTTCCGGCTCTCCCAGCTTTGGTGGGTAAAATGTATTCTAAGATACATTTCTCAAGAGCGAGGGGGTGGAACGAACCACAAAGACACAAAGGACACAAAGATCGATCGATCCTATGTCAATTAAACTTATCACACAGAACCTAG
>NZ_JBHFLL010000044.1:0-1812 GCF_041928595.1 Microcystis sp. BLCC-F209 | reverse complement strand
TTTGCTAATAAACATAGCAAAATTATAGATGATTTCCTGACCTAAGATCACATTTTATTCTTTTTTCCACTTCAATCTAAGAATTGAGAAAAAAGCAAAACCTTATATTATACCATAAAAAAATTATGCAAGAGGTCTAGTATGTCCAGAAATTTATGGATGAAAAGGCTGGGCCTGGACGATTTGCCGTGGGAGCGCAGTTTGAGCTTGTCAAAAAATTTTTTAGTGTATCTACATTACCCAAAATGCCCGATGACGGTTGGAACAAGGAAGGACTTGCCACCCATTTTGGTTTAAGCAATGATTATGGGTGGAACATGAGGCATCTCGACTATCGAGATCAGGTAGATGATTACGCGGAAAGAGTTTATATTTATAACAGTCAGAGATTCAAAATTTCTGATAGTGCAAAGTTTGTTGTTAAGGCGGACGGTACTAGAGAAATTCAAAACTTTTATGTTGAACCTTTTCAAGACAATTTTGATTTTGATGGTGGTGGGATAGTAGCATGGATTGGTAATCGGATTATTTTAGAGCCTCTTGTTGATCCGTCAAGGATTGGTCGAACAGTATTCATTAATTTTACTGGTTTTCTAAGTAAAAAAACAGAACCATACAACAAAGCTTCATTCGATAGAGAGATTAAAAAAATATCTAGCTGGGAAATACCATTATTGGGTGCAAAACCAGCGGCCTACTTGGGACTAAAATTTGGGATAGACAGAATATCCGAAAATTTATTTAGTCAAGGTATCACCAAATTTCTTGACAAGGAAGAAAAGCCTATAATTTACGGTACACAAGGCAACGATAAATTGTCTGCCTTGGGTACTCTTAATAAATTGGCTTATCCCAAGTTATTTGAATACTATAAAAACGGTGTAGTCTTAATCGGGGCGAGTGGAAATGATGAACTTTTGGGTTTTGGTTTTGACGACAGACTATTTGGTGGCGAAGGAAACGATATACTAAATGGGGGAGGCGGTAATGATGCTCTAGACGGCGGTTTAGGCAATGATACCGTTGACTATAGTTCAGAATCAACTCCAATTATTTTAACTTTAACCTTAAATGCTGACCCCAAACTAACAGGAATAAGTGGAACAGTAAAAGTCGGCTCTGACACAGACAATTTATCTAGCATTGAAACCCTTAAATTTACTAAGAAGGATGATATTGTAAAAATCCAGTCAATTCCTCAAGGAGTAACCCTTGATGCTGTTGATGGAAAAGATACTCTTGACTTTTCCACTGCAAATCCTAAAGTAGGCGTACAGGTTGATAGTACAACAAAAGTTGTTAAATTAGGCTCGGACTCTCTCTCAATCACTAATTTTGAAATCTTTGTTGGTACAGCCTATAATGACATCTTTAAAGTTGATGAAAAAACGATCAAAGTTGATGGTGGAGAAGGAATTGATCTGCTTGACTTTTCAAATTCAAGTAAACCAATAACAGTAGATCTAGTTAAAAGTGGAACAGGAATTCCGCAATATATCAAAATTGAAAACTTTAAAGGTAGTAGTTTTAACGATGTTTTTACTCTGGATAAAGCGGCCAACAAAGTTGAAGGTGGTGACGGAAATGACATAATGATTGGTGGTGCAGGTAACGATACCTTAGACGGTGGCTTAGGAAATGATACTGTTGACTACAGTTTAGAAACAACACCAGGGTAAGAGCATCTCAATTAGGCTTGACAAAAGGCTTTCAGCACAGCCATCATATAGTTATTATCCATGGCCGCCCGTTTACTTTTTTGTGCCAGACTACGTCGGTAAGTGGATTCCTGGTTAAGAGCGTTAAGTGCTA